>JAYRXB010000169.1:0-4146 GCA_041917735.1 Cyclobacteriaceae bacterium | reverse complement strand
CTACACCGGCCAATTCCAGGAAATCCACCGCCCGGACATAGTCGTCCATGCCTTTGCGGGCAAGCGGCTCATCATCTACAATCAGGCATTTCAATTTCATGACTGACAATCAAGCCAAAGTTCTGCACGAAAATGACCCTTTTCCCGGCTGACTTCCAGCCTATGCCGGTCGGGGTACTGCAATTCAAGCCTGCGGATCAGGTTGGGGAGGCCTATTCCACCACCTTCGGAAGCAGGCCGCTCATCGTAGGTATTCACCACCGTGGCCCTCAAACGGTTCGCTTCGCGGGCAAGGACCACCTGGATTCGATTCCCCGACGGTCGGTGTGAGACGTGCTTGAAGGCATTCTCGATCAGGGGCATCACCACCAGTGGAGCCACCCGGGTGTTGCTCCAGTCGCTTTCGGCTGCAAATGAAATGTCATACCGCTCATCTTTGCGGAGCCGTTGCAGGTCCACATAGTTTCGCAGGTATGCGATCTCGCGTTCCAGGGAAACGTAATCGGCTTTGCACTCATAGAGTTGGTAGCGCAGCATGTCGGCAAACTTGGAAACCGTCTCGCGGGCTTGCTCATTCGACTTGTCGATTTGAAAGAAGATCGTGTTCAACGAGTTAAAGAGGAAGTGCGGGTTGATCTGGGCCTTCAGGTATTCCAGCTCGGTGGTCAGCTTGTCGAGTTCCAGTTGCCGCATGCGCTGACGTTGCAGGTACCATTCCTTGCTGAGGTGCAGCGCCAGGCTGAACGCCATGTAGAACAGTGCAATAGAAAAGTTATAGAAGGAGTACTTCCAAAAGGGCTGAGCCGACGTTCCGGTATAGACTGTCAGAAAAACGTCGTGGGTGTTCTTGATCAGGACATAGAACCCAAAAGAGACGAGCAGGCCGGCTGCGTAAGGAAGGAACCGTTTCCCGGCCAGGTAAACGGGAAGTACGTATTGCAAATGACCATAGATAATCAAGGCAAGCAGGGCATTGCGGATGATGACCTCCAGCAACCAATGTCCCCAGCCGGCAGTACTTACCAAAGCAAAAGACGTGTACATGTGGAAGCCCACCGTCACCAGCCAGAACAGGATGTGATCAATATGGTATTTCCAAAAGCGGTTCACGCCACAAGGTAATTCACCCACCCCGAATCAAATCCGACCCGCTCGACCGATGGTCAAGAAAATGCTACCGCATGTCCCAGCAACGGGTTATAGACGCCACCACACCATCACCAATAGCGACAAAGTAAATGCCAGGATGAAGTAGGATTGGATTTGTGATATGGAGTAGGGAAGGCCCGGGTAGAAATGCTTGAGTTTCGCCCAGCTTCTTCGGTGCTGCAGTGTTGCCTGCAGCAATCCCATGAATGCCATCAACAGGAGGAACAGGCCAATGTTACGCCCATTGAAGGTCCCGCCCAGGGGCTCCAGACCATCCTCCACCCGCGAGAGGTAATACCGATAGGCTGTGAAGCCCAACGCCACAAACGTAATGGCGGTCCTTAGCCAGGCAAGCTGTAGTCGCTCCAACGCAAGACGAACACGCTCATAGCCCAACTCTTTCTTGGCTTTTTTCTTTTCCTCCTTTTGGGGATCGGGTTCCGGCTCAGTCATGGGAATAGGAATGGTACCCGAAAATAAGTGATTTGGCCGAATTGTGGCCGATGGTCAAGAATGAATGGCTGTTCGTCCCGTCACCAAATCAATTCCAATGCCCTGGGCGTAAAATCAGTTAGGTTTAACAATCCCGCATCCATGAATAGAATCATTCCGTTGCATGCCTTGGTCTTCCTGGTCACCGCATCCCTGGCCCAAACAACACCAGATGCCTGCGAAGACTGCGAGTTGCTTTTCGAGGGCATGCCTGCCAATCCGGGTCCCTCCGCGCGCATCGCAGGCACGGACGAAGTCGGTGAGCCCTTGCGTATCGAAGGAGTCATTTATCAACCCGACGGCAAGACGCCGGCACCGGGCATTATTCTTTACGTTTATCAAACCGACCACACCGGGCGATACACGCCAGGCCCCAACCAGATTCATGCGCGGCGCCACGGACATCTCCGTGGGTGGGCACAATCCGACGAGCGGGGCCGCTATACGATTCAAACCATACGCCCGGCATCTTATCCCAACAGCAAAAATCCCCAGCACATCCACCCGATTATCTTTGAGCCAACGGCAAATCGCTACTACTGGATCGATGAATTTCTGTTT
Organism: Cyclobacteriaceae bacterium; assembly: GCA_041917735.1. Classification (GTDB taxonomy): domain Bacteria; phylum Bacteroidota; class Bacteroidia; order Cytophagales; family Cyclobacteriaceae; genus ELB16-189. The sequence goes on along the minus strand of JAYRXB010000169.1, from coordinate 1,944 downwards.
GACGATGACCCGCTGCTCTCCCGGGAAGAAAAGAACAGGCAACCCCAACGCGGAGGGGGCGGCATTCTCACGCTGAAGAAAGGTGAGCGGGGAGGATGGACCGGCCGCCGCGACATTATTCTCGGAAAGAACATACCCAACTATTCCAAGCCATGAAAGCCCGCAGCTTCCTATTCGCTTGTGCGCTCGCCGCGTCATCCGGCATCTATGCACATCCCGGTATTGGCATCGTGGAGAACAGCAAAGGCGAGATCTTTTTCACGGATCTAAAGCAGGTCTGGAAGATTTCCACACAGGGCGAACTGACCGTTGCAGTCCCCGGTGTTCATACCCACGAACTCTTCCTGGATGCTGGTGGCAACTTGTACGGTGAGCACCTGTGGTACAATGGTGATGCCCGCAACACATGGGCTCACTACGTATGGAAACTCTCTTCGCGCGGCGTTCTCACCAAAGTCATTCCCGATCGGGAGGGCTTTCTCGAGAACTACAGTTTTGTTCGCGACCATTTTGGTCGCATGTACTGGGCCGACCGCTCATCGGAATGTCAGAAGGTGGCCCGACGCAACGCCGACAATACCATCACACACCTCGGGAATCAATGCTTTCACAACATCCGGAAAATGGAGGTACTGCCGGATGGCGCCGTGGTGCTGGTCGACTTCCAGGACCTCAAAAAGGTTGACACCCGAGGCCAGGTAAAGACAGTGGCCACACGAATTGCCAACAAGAAATGGACAACCGCCAACGCCGATAACCAAAACTCCGTGATGGGCATTTGGGCAGACAAGAAAGGCAACCTTTATGCGGCTGTGAGCAGCGCCCGCGTAATCAAGCGTTTCGGGGCGAGCGGGCAAGAGGAAATTGCCTTCCGGTCCACGCTACCCTGGGCTCCCTCCGGCGGGATGGTCGATTCGCGCGAGCGACTTTGGGTGCTGGAATACGATCCGCTGAATGCCGTGCGCGTGATCTGCGTCTTGCCCAACGGAGAGAAAACGACATTCACGCCATGATGTCTTAGGAGGCTACTCCTCTCCTCCTGGCAGAAAACATTTTCCGGTGTCTGTGTTCAGGTCACTCACTGGGGGCCTCGTTTTGACTCCGAAACAATGGCGATGAGTTGATCGCGTTCCAGGCTGCAGTTTGTCCACTCTTCATCGAGTCGGGCCCCGTACTTCTTGTAGAAATTAATGGCCGGCGTGTTCCACTCCAACACTTGCCACATCATGCCCGAGCAATTTTCGTCCACCGCCAACTCCATTGTGCGATCAAACAGCATTTTGCCGGCCCCTTTGCCCCGCTCCTGCTCGGTCACAATGATATCCTCGAGGTACAGTCGTTTGCCTTTCCAAGTGGAGTACCGCCAGTAGTAAAGGGAGATACCAACAATGAGGCCGTCGCGTTCAGCAACGAAAAATCCAAACAGCGGCTTGGGCCCGAAGCCGTCGCGTTCCATTTGCTCTACCGTGTTGATAACTTCATGCGGAGCCCGTTCGTACGTGGCCAGCTCTTTAATAAGCTCCAGCGTGCGTGGCAGGTCTTCCATTCTTCCTTCCCGGATTGTAAGCGCAGTTGTCATGCTACATGTCTTTCTTCACCATCGGAGGAATGATTCCCATGTTATACCAGGTGAAGGCGTACTGGTCGGCAGCTGCGTCCAGGGCCTTGGAAAGATTGGATGAGCTATGGCCTGATTTCGTGTCGATCCGAATGAGCACCGGGTTGGTGCCCTTGTGGTGCTCCTGCAAGGTGGCCGCAAACTTAAACGAGTGGGCGGGCACCACGCGGTCGTCGTGATCAGCAGTAGTGATCAGTGTCGCGGGATACGCGGTGCCGGGCTTCAGCGCATGCAACGGAGAATACTTTAGCAGGTACTCAAACATCTCTTTCGAATCCTCCGAGGTTCCGTAATCATAGGCCCACCCGGCGCCCACCGTGAATTTG
>JAYRXB010000168.1:0-2294 GCA_041917735.1 Cyclobacteriaceae bacterium | reverse complement strand
TGTTGTCGTGATTAACCATGTTGACCGAAATGCCTGGCTTCTTGAGGCCGTCAAAGATCAGGGTGAAGATCCCATTCGATCCGCCTTCGCTGGGCAGCAGCACGAGCTTGTCTCCGGTAAAGCCGCGCACCGATTCAATCACCGGCCGAATATCCGGGTGATCCATGGGTACCTTCGCCGCCGGGAAGCCGTTCTTGTCGCGGTCGACCTTAACAATCTTCGGGTACTTCAGGCGAGTTTCCTTGTCCGGCTCCGCGTAAACGATGTGCCAACCCTGCTTGCGGATGTGGGCTTCTACCAGGTCCAGCATCTTCTCCGGGTCATTGCCCTTGACCAATCGCATGCTCAGTGAGCCAACGGCAAAGCTGGGAATGACGTTCCGCGCAAGGGCACCGACATTTCCGCTGTAGAGTCCTTTCACGGTCAACGACGGAAGCAGCAACCGTTCAAAGAGCGGTTCACCATTGCCTTCGGTAAAGTCAATCTGCAGGTCCTCCTTCAGGTACTGCTCAATGTTGGGCACTTTCTTGAGTTGCTCACGTTCGAACGCTGAGATAGGCTCAACGGAATCGTAGTAGCCCTCGATGACGACCCTGCCCTGGGCGTCTTTCATCGAGGCGAGCAATTGGGACAGCATGAAGCCGGGGTCTGGCGCATAGTTGCCGTAATGGCCGCTGTGCAGGGGTCGACTCGCGCCGTACACGGTGAGCTCCATATCGGTGACGCCGCGACCGCCAAACTTCAGTGATGGATCTCCCGTCTGAAACACCGGGCCATCGCACAGTAACCAAACCGTGATATCGTCGAACAGGGTATGGTATTTTTCAAGGTAAGTCTTCATGTGGGGTGAGCTGGACTCCTCCTCGCCATCGAAGAACAACTTGATGTTGGACGTGTATCCCAAGTTGGAGGCCTTCAGCGCATCCATCGCTGCCAGCAAGGCTATGATCGGCGCCTTGTCATCGCTGGCGGAACGGGCGTAAATCCGCCAATCATCCTGAACGGGTTCGCCGGGCTTCGGAAAGGCAATGGGTTTTCCTCCCTTGTACATGGCGTTGTCGTAGAGTACTGGCGTAAACGGAGCGTTTTTCCAGGTGGTCGGATCCACGGGTTGCCCATCGTAGTGTACATAAAAGCAAAGCGTCCGTTGGGCATTGGCAACTTTTCGCTCACCGTAAACAATCGGAGGAGCGCCTTCGAGCTCGAGCAACTGCATGGCAAAGCCCCGGGTTGAAAAAAGATCCTTGATCAGGTTGGCATTCTTCCGGATGTTCACCAGGTCAGAAGCATGGTTCGGCAGCGACAACAGCTGACTGTATGTCTGAAGGATATTGGGTCCTTCTTTGGCAATCCAGGCGCGGCTGGCCTGCACCGATTTGTTCTGTCCATTCAGGGCGAGGGGAAGAAGGAGCAATACAAGAATCTTTTTCATAGGGTTGGAATGATGTAGCAAAGTAGCAAATGCCCCCAATACTTTTGAGTTCGTTGGCGCGCGATTCGCGGCTTTCCGATGACGAAAGTCGTGGTTTCACCATCGGGGTGTTGTATCTTCGTTTATGCTCAAGATTTTGGATATGGCACAGGTCCGGGCGCTCGATGCCTGGACCATTGAACATGAGCCCATCGCGTCAATCGACCTGATGGAGCGTGCCAGCAAGGCGTTTGTAAGCTGGTTGGCCATGCGCTTTGATCCAACGTACCGCATCGGCGTAGTCTGCGGAACAGGCAATAACGGTGGCGACGGAATGGCGATTGCCCGCCAGCTTTCCGGAATGGATTACGCGGTATCGCTCTGGGTCGTAACCGGCGGCACGGAAACTCCCGACTTCTGTGTCAATCGGGATCGATTGCCACCCAAGATCAAGCCAGTGGAATTTGTTGCAGGAACCGCATTGCACGGTTGCGACATCATCATCGACGCCATCTTCGGTTCCGGACTCACACGACCCGCGGAAGGAATATACCAGGCAGCCATCGAGGCGGTAAACCATGCGGATGCCATTCGAATCGCGGTCGATATTCCCTCGGGAATGTTCGCCGACCAGCATACTGCGGGTCCGGCAGTGAAAGCCAATTTCACGGTGACATTCCAATTGCCCAAAGTAGCATTCCTGTTGCCGGAGAATAGCATGTATGTGGGCGAGTGGCGTCGCGTGGATATCGGTTTGGACAAGGCGTTTATCCGCAACGCGGAGACGTCGCGGTACTACCTGACACGAAAAGCGGTAAAGAAACTGCTTCGACCCAGGAAGAAATACAGCCACAAAGGAGACTATGGACGGGCATTGCTGGTT
>JAYRXB010000167.1:0-5284 GCA_041917735.1 Cyclobacteriaceae bacterium | reverse complement strand
GGATGCATCGCTGGAGTGGCTGCGTCCCGTCCTCGGCGGCTGGATCACCCCGGAAGGGAAGATCGATTCGGAATTCTACCTCGCCCTCGTCACCATGCACGGAACCATCATGGTGTTCTTTGTACTCACCGCCGGCCTGAGCGGTACGTTTTCCAACTTCCTCATCCCGCTCCAGGTGGGCGCCCGCGACATGGCCTCCGGGTTCATGAACATGCTCTCGTACTGGTTCTTCTTCCTGTCGAGCTGCTTCATGTTTACCTCACTGTTTCTTTCTACCGGCCCGGCCAGCGGGGGATGGACGATTTACCCTCCGCTGAGCGCACTGCCGCAAGCGATCCAGGGTTCAGGCCTGGGCATGACCCTCTGGTTGATCTCGATGGCCCTGTTCATTGTCAGCACATTGCTGGGTGGTATCAACTACATCACAACGGTCATTAACATGCGTACGCAGGGGATGTCCTTCACGCGCATGCCGTTGACCATTTGGGCATTCTTCTTTACGGCGGTGATCGGCCTGCTCTCATTCCCGGTACTCTTCGGCGCTGCATTGCTGTTGATCTTCGACCGCAGCTTCGGTACAAGCTTCTTCCTGTCCGATATCTTCATCGGTGGCGAGGCGCTCCCCAATGTCGGCGGCAGCCCGATTCTGTTCCAGCACCTGTTCTGGTTCCTGGGTCACCCGGAAGTGTATATCGTACTTCTGCCGGCCCTGGGTATCACGTCTGAAATTATTGCCACCAACTCGCGCAAGCCGATCTTCGGATACAAGGCGATGGTGGGATCCATGCTATTCATCGCCATCCTGTCGTTTGTCGTGTGGGCCCACCACATGTTCGTGACGGGTATGAACCCCTTCCTCGGCTCGATCTTCACCCTGCTGACGCTGATCATTGCTGTTCCTTCGGCTGTGAAAATCTTCAACTACGTGACCACGCTTTGGGGCGGAAACCTCCGCTTTACGTCGGCCATGTTGTTCTCCATCGGCCTGGTGTCTTTCTTCCTTACCGGCGGTATCACGGGCTTGTTCCTGGGTAACTCGGCGGTGGACATCCAATTGCACGATACGTACTTTGTGGTAGCACACTTCCACCTTGTGATGGGCAGTGCGTCATTCTTTGGAATGATCGCCGGTATCTATCACTGGTTCCCGAAGATGTTCGGCCGCATGATGGACGAGCGCCTGGGTTCGGTACACTTCTGGATCACCTTCATCGGCGTCTACATGGTGTTCTTCCCCATGCACTACATCGGTATCGCCGGCTTCCCCCGCCGCTACTATTCGTGGACGAACTTTGAAGTGTTCAGCTCTTTCGCTGACCTGAATATGCTGGTGTCGGTTGCTGCCGTGATCACGCTGGCGGCGCAGTTCATCTTCCTGTTCAACTTCTTCTACAGCATCTGGCGCGGACGCCTGGCGTCGGCCAACCCCTGGGGCGCAACTACGCTCGAGTGGACAACACCGCGTCATCCTGGCCACGGCAACTGGATTGGCGAAATTCCGCACGTGTATCGTTGGCCCTATGACTACAGCAAGCCGGGGGCGAAGGAAGACTACATTCCGCAGACCATCCCGTATTCCGAGACTCCGGAGTCGAACCTGCCTCATGAGAATGAGCTGGTGAAACTGGAGATGGGCAATTCGGGTGCGATTACGCCCGGAGACAACAAGCACTAACCGGAAGGCCGGAATAGGAACTTTGAATCAGACAGCGACCAGACGGTTTCACAGGCTTGGCCTGGCTACCCTGGTCGCTGTTTATTTTTTGATCCTCGTGGGAGGCGTGGTACGCGCCACGGGCAGCGGAATGGGTTGCCCGGACTGGCCCACGTGCTTTGGGTCATGGGTTCCACCCACCTCCATCAGCGAATTGCCTGCCGACTACAAAGAGCAATATGCGGCTTACCGCGATAAGAAGAACCAGAAGTTTGCATCGTTCCTTACAGCCATAGGTATGCAGGCGACCGCGCAGCGAATCGTCAATGATCCTTCCATCCTGCAGGAGGCTGACTTTAACCCGGCCAAGACCTGGGTGGAGTATGTCAACCGCCTGGTTGGCGTGGCCATCGGCCTGTTTATCATTGCCCTGTTTGTGGCATCCAGGCCATTTCGCCAAGAGCAGCCACGGTTATTCTATGGATCGTTGGCACTCCTGGTGCTGGTATTGGTGCAAGGATGGTTTGGGTCTATCGTGGTTTCCACCAACCTCACGTCGTGGACGGTTACAGCACACATGTTCCTGGCCATCGTGATGGTATTGTTGCTGGTTTGGCTCATTCATCGCGCAGGAGGATCCATGACTAACATTCCGGGTAGCCTGAGACCGTGGCTGGTGGCCGGGATAGCAGGGTTCATTATTCAGACATTCCTGGGAACCAATGTGCGGGCCGCATTGGACAGGCTTTCCGCGGCCGCAGTGGATCGCGCCCAGTGGATTACAGGCTCGGGTATTGATTTTGTCATTCACCGGTCCTTTTCGTGGGTATTGATTGCGGTTCAGGCGGTGATCTATTTCAAGCTTCGGAAATCTGGGGCGAATAATGCTTCTTATCTCGTGTCAATCCTGCTAATTTTGTGCTCCTTGTTGACAGGCTCGGCGATGGCCTACTTCCAGGTGCCTGCCCTGATGCAGCCGATTCACCTCCTGGTGGCGGTCATCGCGGTGGGATGGATGTACCAACTGTTTCTGCAGTCCAGCAAGGCAACCATTCCAGTGAATTCAAAATGACGCCCGCGCAACCCATAGGACCCATGCTGCTGATGGCCAAGACCAGGGCGTATATGGAACTCCTGAAGCCCCGGCTTTCCATGCTGGTGGCTTTCTCATGCGCCTTTGGGTATGGCTTGGCTACCAAAGGCCAGGTCGACTGGATCGTTTTGTCGGTGTTGACCTTCGCCGGTTTCCTGTTGTCGGGTGCGTCGGTAACCATCAACCAGGTCCTGGAGAAGGATTTGGATGCGCTGATGGAGCGTACCCGCCATCGCCCGCTGCCAACGGGCCGCGTGTCTGTCGAAGAGGCCGTTACGTTTGCTATTGCCTGCATGCTGGCTAGCCTGGCCTTGCTGTGGTGGGTGACCAATCCATTGACCACGGTGCTTTCGTTGGTATCGTTGATCCTTTATTCTTTTGCGTATACACCGTTAAAGCGTGTTGGGCCGGTGGCGGTTTTTGTCGGTGCGATCCCCGGCGCGCTACCTCCGCTCCTTGGCTGGATTGCCGCATCCGGCAGCATTACCCATGAGGCGTTGATTATTTTCGGAATCCAGTTCATCTGGCAATTCCCGCACTTCTGGGCGATCGCCTGGGTGGCGGATGATGACTACAAGAAAGCCGGCTTCAAGTTGTTGCCCTCAGGTGGGGGTAAGGACCTGAACACCGCCGTTCAGATCATGATCTATACGATGTTCCTGATTCCCTTCGGGCTTCTGCCCGCCAAGTTTGGGATGACCGGCCTGGATTCCGCCATTGTGGCAACGGTATGCGGCGTTGCTTTTTTTGCACAGACCTTTTCGTTGATGAGAACAGGAAGCCGGCAGTCGGCGTTAAGAATAATGTTTGGATCCTTCATTTACCTGCCGGTGGTGCAAATCGCCTACCTGCTGGATAAAGTCGGATGACCGGATGAATGGGAATAGTTATGAGCAAGCAGGCAACGAGTGAGATGCGGATTGTAGAGGAACCGAAGAAGGTGCTTTCGATGCACCCCAAGAAGTTTGCCATGTGGCTGTTCATGGCCACGGTGGTCATGCTTTTTGCTTCCTGGACATCGGCCTACATTGTCCGTCAGGCCGAAGGAAACTGGCTTTTCTTTGAGCTGCCAAAGGTGTTTTATTATTCCACTGCGCTGATCGTCATCAGCAGTGTGACCATGCAGTGGGCCTACTGGGCGGCGAAGAAGAACAACCTGGACAAGGTTCGTACCCTTGTCGTAACGACGGCCGGGCTGGGAGTGGGGTTCCTGGTACTGCAGTTTCTGGGCTGGGCCCAGCTGGTATCAGAGCGGGTTTATTTTGTGGGAAACCCGTCCGGGTCTTTCGTCTATGTAATTACCGGAGTCCATGGCTTGCACATCATTAGTGCGGTCATTTTTCTCCTGGTGGTGCTGAATTCGGCTGTCCGGAAGCGTATCCATTCCGGGAATATGGCCCAGATGGAGATGTGCACCACCTATTGGCATTTTCTGGGCATCCTGTGGGTCTATTTGTTCATTTTCCTGCTGGTAAACCGATAGAAAATTCATTCATCTATAGTAGATTAGCGACTAATTATAACCTGAAAAAAGCGTTCTATGGATCATTCGACTGCGACAGTCACACACGGCAGGAGCGTATGGGATGGGGGAGCCTCACCGATGGGTGCCAGCTATGGCAAGCTCATGATGTGGTTCTTCCTGATGTCTGATGCCTTCACCTTCTCCGGCCTGCTCATCACCTACGGCCTGGTAAGGTCTTCCAACCCGGCCTATGTCGGATCCCCGAGCGACTTTTTCTTCTCCACCGAACATTGGCCGATCCCGGAAAAGGTATTTGATGCCATCCCGTTCTTCCACGGACTGGAAGCCCCGCTCGTTTTCGTGGGTTTCATGACGTTTGTGCTCATTATGAGCTCGGTGACGATGGTGCTGGCGGTAGAAGCAGGTCATCGCATGGATCGCGCAGCCGTTGAGAAATGGATGCTGTGGACCATCATCGGTGGTTTGACATTCCTGGGCTGCCAGGCCTGGGAGTGGACGCACTTCATCGTTGGAACTGACACGCCGACCCTCATGAAGGTATTTGATGCCAAACTGGGAGGATGGAAGGAGATGGAGGTGCTGGGAGCGAACCTGCACGTAAACCAATATGGCCCACCGGCCTTTGCGGATTTCTTCTTCTTCATCACCGGGTTTCACGGTTTCCACGTGTTCAGCGGCGTGCTGCTCAACTTCCTCATCTACTACAACGCCGTGACCGGCCTCTACGATCGCCGCGGGCACTATGAGATGGTCGAGAAAGTCGGCTTGTACTGGCACTTCGTCGACCTGGTTTGGGTATTCGTGTTTACATTCTTCTACCTCGTATAATTCAACGGATCATGGCACATAAAGAACCTGAGATTGTTGTCCTTCCTCCGGATACAGAGAAAATCAAGAAACTCTGGCGCGTAGCCGGCATCCTCTTGCTGGTCACCATCGTCGAGTTCATCATAGCCTTCGCGCTGCCCCACGGAGCCGCCAAAACGTTCCTCTTCGTGATCCTGACAATTGTAAAGGCAGGATATATCGTGGGAGAGTTCATGCACTTGCG
>JAYRXB010000166.1:0-11521 GCA_041917735.1 Cyclobacteriaceae bacterium | reverse complement strand
GCATGATGTAACCATTACCCGCGAAGCTCCGAATTATAGCAGGAAGTAAGTTTCACAAAACTTCCGATCTTAGCAGGCTCCCTTCACGGGGAAGTTGAACAACACGCGTTTGAAGACCAAGGCTCTAGCCCGATTCTCGTTTATGGCCGCCACGGTAGCCTGGCTGGTCATGGTCTTCTCCGACGTCACGGTGCTCTTCAGCGATCTGAAGGGCCTTACGCCCGACATCCCGGTATGGCTGCCGAAGGTCATGCTGGACCTGTATATCATCAGCCTCTACTACTATTATAAGTTCAAGATTGAGCGCGATGAGTCGCTCAACTTTACGGACTTGTTGTGGAGGGTATTTGCAACCGGCTTGGTGGCCACCGTTCTGTCTCTTCTTCTTCGGTTGCTTGACTTTCTGCTCGGATCAACCAAACTCTCGTCCAACATCTTCTTCATTGAGGTGCAGTACCTCATGAACCTGGGGCTGTTTATCAGTTTCCTGACGGCCGCCTTTACCGCCTGGAAGCGGCTGATACTTTATCAAAAGTCAAAATGGTTGATACGGGGATGGACGGTGTTTGAGATTGCCTTGTTGGTAGTCCTTGTTTCGGACATCCTCCACCTCATCCAGCAGGATTGGGCGCTGACGCTGTTCAGTGTGTTTACGGGCCTGCTGGCCCTGGTCTTATCTGCCAACATGAAGTGGGTGGCGTACCTGAACTTCCGACAGAAGTGGACAAGCCTGTTGCTGCTCATGCTTTCGTTCTTTTACCTTGGATATTTCTTCTACACAACAAACCGCTTCTCGGAGGAGATAGCACTTCAATCAACCGCCTTCCTGGAATTTGGCGGCCATGTGTTCAACATCTACCTCTTTTCGTTCGTGATGCTGTACAGCATCTTCTCCTTTCTGGTCATTCTTTTCAACCTCCCCACATCTTCGGTCTTTGAACAGAAACTCGAGGAGGTGGTGAACTTCCAGCGTATCAGCCAATCGGTTCAGACCGAGCAAAGTGAAGAAAGTGTGTATGAGATTTTGCTGGAAAGTTCCGTGCGCTCTGTATTTGCTGATGCTGCCTGGCTGGAGATCAAGGGAGACCACGAACAATACCGTCTCCAGACCAGAAACATCGCGGAGTCTGAGGCACTCCGGATCACGGAGCATCTGAATGGCAGGAATGTGCGCGGGGTGCTGGATCAAAGCACGGACAAAACCCGAAACCTTTCTGCACACCTGGCCTCACTCAAAGGGACACGATTCCGGTCAATCATGGCCTTTCCGGTGCACGTGAAGGGCGAGAAGATCGGTACGCTCGCATTGCTGAAGGAGTTGCCGGATGGATTCAACAAGGAGATGACGCAAATTGTGTCGGCCTTTGCAAACCAGGCGGGAATCTCCATCGAGAACTTCCGGTTGCTGAAGGAGGCCATCCAGAATGAACGCTACAAGGAGGAGCTCAAGATTGCCAAGACAGTTCAGAAAAGTCTCTTGCCCAACACGTTGGAAGTGGGTGATGATTTTGAGATTGCGGCATTCTCTGAGTCCGCCGATGAAGTGGGCGGCGATTATTACGATACCCTGCGCATCACCGAACACGAGGTGGGTCTGATCATCGCGGATGTTTCGGGGAAGGGGACCACGGCGGCGTTTCACATGTCGCAGATGAAGGGAATCTTTCACAGCCTTGCGCAGCAGTCGCTGGAGCCCAAGGAGTTCATGATTCGGGCCAACCAGGCATTGAGATACTGCCTTGAGCGAGGCTCCTTCATTTCCGCCACCTATTTTGTATTGGATACCCGGGAGCGGAAGATTCACTACTCCCGCGCCGGACATTGCCCAGTCCTTTTCTTCAAGGCCTCGACCGGAAGTGCGTCGTACTTGACAGACCGAGGAGCGGCGTTGGGTATGGTTAAAGGGAAGGACTACTGCCACTTTGTGGAGACCAACGTGATTCCCTATGCGCCTGGCGATGTCATGGTGCTCTTTACGGACGGAATCACGGAGGCAAAGAATCCTCGCGGCGAGGAGTTCGGGCTAGATAGGCTCAAGGATACGCTGCAAGGGGTGGTGGGTCGTTCGCCCAAGGAAATGCAGGAACACCTCATTGGGGAGCTGTACCGGTATACCGGAACGGAAGAAATTGACGACGATTACACAACGATGATTGTGAAATTCAGGAAATAAGAACATTCAAAAACCAAATCCGTTAAAAACCTATGGTCCACATCAAGCGCTTACAGGAAGAGGGAGCTGACATCCTCGCCATCGTTGGTGAAATCGATGCCAGCTCATCGATCGAGCTTGACCTGGCAATTGCCAAGAGTGTCGGGGAGGGATTCACGAAGATACTTGTGGACTGCAGCGCATTGGAATACATTTCTTCAGCTGGCTTGGGAGTCTTCATGTCCTATATCGAGGAGTTCCGCGACAAGAAGATTGTAATGGTGCTTTTCGGAATGAAGGAAAAGGTTACGAATACTTTTCAAATCCTGGGGCTTGCGGACCTGCTTCACATTCGGGCAAACAAACAGGAAGCCAAAAAATTGCTGAATGAACTATCGGCATAAGATCGGCTGCAGCCTGGACAACCTGAAGGGTATCCGGGACTTCGTGCGAAAGTCGCTGCGAACGCACGTGGCGTCTGATGTCGTGCTGAATGAAATCATTCTGGCCCTGGACGAGATGTGCTCTAACCTGATGATTCATGCCCACCACTGCAACCCGGATCATTTTCTGGAGTTGACCATCGATGTTCCCCGTAAGGGAAAATTGGTGTTTGAAATCATCGATGACGGGGAGATGTTCGACATCAACCGGTTCGCTGAACCCTCGCTCGACAACCTGGTGCATGAAAAACGTAAAGGCGGCCTCGGCATCCGGCTGGTAAAGACGATTATGGATGACGTAGAATACATCACCCGCAATGGGCGGTTTGTTTGCCGCTTGTCGAAAGAGTTGAAATAGGCTGTCTTGCCTATCCACCTACACCTCGTATTTTTGCGGGTTCTAACTCCATCACCCGTGCGATTTCTTCACGCATTGCTGTTTTCTCTCCTTGCTTCGGCCTTGCTGGCCCAGCCACAGGTGTTGCTGACGGTCAATAAGAACACGGTAACTACCGATGAGTTTGCCTATTTGTTCAGAAAGAACCACCCCAAGAAAGAAGATCATACGGAAGCGGGTGTCCAACGATACCTCGACCTGCTGATTACCTTCAAGGCGAAAGTGGAAGAAGCCAAGGCCCGCGGATACGATACCACACACAGCTTTCGGAAGGAGTTCACCGGCTATCGGTCTGAGTTGATGAAACCCTATACAGCCGATCGTGACCAATTGGACCGCCTGACCCGCCAGGCCTATGACCGCATGACCGTGGAGGTTCGTGCCTCGCATCTGTTGGTTTCCCTGGCGGCAAACCCGTCGCCTGATGATACCCTGAAAGCCTACACCAAGGTGCTGGCCTACCGGGACCGCGTACTTCAGGGGGAGGACTTTGCGGCCCTCGCGCGCAATTTCTCGGAAGACCCCAGTGCAAAAATGAACGGCGGTGACCTGGGTTATTTCACGGTGCTCCAAATGGTCTTCCCTTTTGAAGAAGCGGCCTATGGATTGAAGACCGGCGAGTTATCCATGCCCGTGCGCACAAAATTCGGATATCACCTGATTCGGGTCACAGACAAACGCGTGGCGCGCGGAGAGGTTGAAGTGTCGCACATCATTCTTCGAACGGGAACATCGGATGATGCGAAAGTGAAGGCAAAGATTTTTGAGATTCAAGCGGAATTGCAGGCCGGCCGACCATGGGATGAACTGTGCAAGGAGTACTCCGATGATCCAGCCACGAAGAACTCCGGCGGACGACTCCGTCCGTTCGGCGTAGGTGCGCTTTCGGCTGTCCCCGAGTTCGAGGCGGTGGCGTTTGGATTGCACCAGCCTGGCGAAGTATCGGATCCCTTCCGATCCGCCTATGGATGGCATATTGTGAGACTTGAGCGTAGAATTCCCATCCCTCCCTATGAGCAGGCCGAAGAGTCGCTCCGACGTCGTGTCAGCCGCGACGAACGGTTGCGCGTCGCCGACGACAAGGCGTTCAAGCGCCGGTTGCAGGCTGCCGCTTATCGGGAAGATGCCACGGTTCGGGAGCAGGTGCTGTCCCTGGCCGATAGTTCGATCGTGAAGGCCTCCTGGAAATACCGGGGTACGCCGCAATTGAGCACACAGGCAATCTTTTTTCTACAGGACCATCCCTACACGGTTGGTGAGTTTGTTCGTTTTGCCCGGGAAGAGCAGCAGCCATTGGTGGCAACCCCGCGGTCGGCCATGGAACAACTGCTCAATCAATTTGTGCGCACATGCCTGGAAGACCAGGAAGACATGGCATTGCAGCAGGCGCAACCCGATTACCGGAACCTGGTCAACGAGTACCGTGAAGGCATGTTGTTGTTCACCATCATGGAAAAGGAGGTATGGAACAAGGCGACCGAGGACTCCGCAGCCCTGCGCAGCTACTATGAAAGCCACCAGGCCGCCTACCAGGCCGGTGAGCGTCTCCGTGCAAGGGTGTTTGCGTCAAATGATTCTGTGTTCGTAGGGACCATGTTGAAGAAAAGGCAAGCGGGTGATTCATTGTCCCCGGCAGACCTGAAAAAATTCAGGTCCGTCCAGGGCCCCCGGAATTTTGCTGCGGGCGAAAGCAAGGCGGTTGATAAGGTATCCAGGGCTGTAGGATTGGAAGTGGTAAAAGTAGACGACATGTACTACCTGGTGGAAGTCACTTCCCTGGTGGCGGCCGGAGTTCGGTCGCTGGAGGAGATTCGTTCCCAGGTGATCTCGGATTTCCAGGATCAGCTGGAAAAGGAGTGGGTCAAGAAACTGCGGGTGAAATATCCGGCAAAAGTCAATAGTAAGGCCAGGAAATCCGTTATTCGTGAATTGACCCAACCATCATGAGTAGCATCGGACGACAGTATGCAGTACTTCTCTTCCTGGTGTTGACGGCAGGAAGCTGTGAGCTAATACGGCGGAAGAATGAGGAGCCCCCCCGGCAGCAGGGGCCGCGGGCCGTGGCACGGGTCAATGAGGTGTTTCTATACGAGACGGACCTTTCTGGAATTGTGGATGACCGAACTTCCCCTGAAGACAGCACGGCGCGCGTAACCGCCTACGTCAACAGTTGGATTCGGAAACAATTGATCATACAGGAGGCAACCCGCCGAATGAACATTGATGAAGCGGAAGTGGAGCGTAAGGTTCTTGAGTACCGCTATAGCCTGATCGGGTATGAGTACCAGAATTTTTACATACGGCAGCACCTGGATGAGAACATCAGCCCGCAGGAAATAGCGGACTATTACAACACCCACCAGGACAATTTTGCCCTTAAGCAGAATATCGTGCAGGGGACTTTTATCAAGGTGCCGCGCACTGCACCCCGCACCAATAAAGTCAAGGATATGATCTTCTCCCGGAAACCCAAGGATTTGGAAGAACTGCGGTCCTATTGCCTGAGTTTCTCGACAGCCTATCACCTCAGTGACAGCCTGTGGATGGAGTTTGATAAACTCGTGGTCAATAGCCCAATCGCAGAAATTCCCAACAAGATCCAGTTTCTGAAGACTAACCCATATTACGAGACCAGCGATGCTGATTTCTTGTATTTTCTGAAGATCGACAACTATAAGATATCGGACAACGTGTCGCCGTTGGAGTTCGTAAAAGAAGACATACGGAATATTCTGTTAAACAAAAGAAAAGTTGAACTTGCAAGGGCTTTGGAGGACGAAGTGTATGAAAATGCAGTCAAGCAGAAGAATTTTGAAATATTTGACCGTTAGCCTGGCCCTTTCGCTGGGAGCGCTGTCCGCACATGCGCAGGAGGCTCCCCGGGGCTTTGTGGTGGACAAGATTGTTGCCAAAGTCGACAATTACATCCTCTTGAATTCCGAAGTGGAGGGTGCTTACCAGAATTACCTGACCAACGGCGGCAGGCCTTCCGACCAGGCACGCTGTGGTGTCTTTAGTCAATTGGTCATTAACAAATTGTTGGTGGCCAAGGCGGAGATTGACTCGGTGATTGTGACGGACCTGGAGGTAGACAACAATACCGACCAACGCATGAACATGATCCTTCAAAACTCGGGCAATTCACCGGAGCAATTGGAACGGATCTACGGCAAGACACTCGAACAGATTAAGCTTGAACTCCGCGAGCAAATCCGGGAGCAGCTGATGGGGAATGCCATGCAGCGCAAGATCACCAAAGGTTTAAGTGTAACGCCAGCAGAGGTAAAGCGATTTTTTGCAAAGATTCCTCCCGATAGTTTGCCCTTTTACTCGGCCGATGTGGTGGTAGCCCAAATTGTTAAGAAGGCACAAATCAGTGAAACACAGAAGCTGGAAACCAAGCTTAAACTAAGTGAGATTCGGGACCGGATCCTCAGTGGGGAGGATTTTCATGAGTTGGCACGCAAGTATTCCGAAGACCCAAGTGCGCACTACAATGGCGGTGAAATGGGTTATGTGGGACGCGGCTCCATGGTTCCTCCTTACGAGGCAATGGCTTTTCGGATCAAGGTGGGCGAAATTTCCCAGCCCTTTGAGAGTCAATTCGGATTCCACATCATGCAATTGATTGACCGCCGGGGTAATGAATATAACTCTCGTCACATTCTTATTTCACCCGCGCCTTCCAAGGACGATCTTGCCCGTGCCGAGAACTACCTGGACAGTCTTCGCCTGGCAATACTTCGTGACAGCATCTCGTTTGAGGATGCGGCTAAGAAATATTCCGACGATCAGCGTACCAAGGGGTTCGGAGGCTACTTTACGGATGATGATGGCGGCACCAAGATGTCGGTGAAAGACATGGATCCGATCGTTTATTTTAACATTGATACCATGAAGGTAGGTTCGATTGGTCGACCCACCGTCTACCGGACCGATGACGGTAAGGATGCTGTCCGCATCCTATATTTCAAGGAGCGTCAGGTGCCTCACCAGGCAAACCTCAAGGATGACTGGCATCGTATCCAGGCGGCTGCGCTGGCCGAGAAAAGAGACAAGATGCTTAACAAGTGGTTTGAAAAGGCCCGGCACGATGTCTTCATCAAGATCGATCCCGCGTTCGATTCCTGCGGAATATTGAAATAGCACACCACGCAAACCCCATTTGGATGCAAACGTACGCCAACGACATTGACGCAGCCAATGCACTTTCGGATTCTTACACCAAGCTGAAAAGCGAGATCGCCCGGGTGATCGTTGGACAGGATGAAGTGGTGCGCCTGGTCCTCACCGGTATCTTCTGCCAGGGCCACTCCTTGCTTGTGGGAGTACCCGGACTGGCGAAGACGTTGCTGGTTCAGACCATCTCCAACGCCCTTGACCTTCAGTTCAAGCGGATACAGTTTACGCCAGACCTGATGCCTTCGGATATCGTCGGCGCGGAGACCATGGACAAGGAGCGAAATTTTCAGTTTGTGAAGGGGCCGATCTTTGCGAACATCATCTTGGCCGACGAGATCAACCGCACACCACCAAAGACGCAGGCGGCACTCCTGGAGTCCATGCAGGAGTACGCAGTCACCATCGCCGGACAACGTTATTCCCTTCCCCAGCCCTTTTTTGTGCTGGCGACCCAGAACCCGATTGAGCAGGAGGGCACGTACCCGCTCCCTGAAGCGCAACTGGATCGCTTCATGTTCAACATCTTCCTGGACTACCCCAGCTTTGCGCAGGAGCTTCAGATTGTGAAGTCAACCACGGCCGACCAGGCAGTTTCGGTCAGCAAGGTATTGTCTGCCGAAGACATCGTGTATTTCCAGCACCTGGTTCGGCGCGTTCCTGTGGCTGACAATGTGGTTGAATATGCCGTGAAGCTCAGCCAGATGACCCGACCGGGAGCTGGCGGCTCTTCGGTGGCCAATGAATACCTCGAATGGGGAGCAGGCCCCCGGGCCTCGCAGTACATGGTGCTCGGCGCAAAGTGCAATGCTTTGCTGAACAAGAAGTATTCTCCGGATATTGAAGACGTACGGGCCATAGCGGCTGCCGTCTTGCGTCATCGCATGGTGCGCAATTTCAAGGCGGAAGCGGAAGGCATTACCGTGGATGCCATCGTTGCGCGGCTTATTGCGACGAACTGACGACGCGGCTCTCGTCGCGGAAACGCCGAACCATCGCAACCAGGAACCCGAGCGTCAGCAACCCGGTGCCCAGCCAGAGAATATTAATCAGCGGCTTTTCCATGGCCTTGATGATGACCCAGTCTTTCTGACGCGTCTGTAGCCCGAGCACAAACTCATTCTGCTCGGGATGAATGTTCAATAGCGTCAGCTTAACGCCAAGCTCACCCGTCTCCGCGGCGACCCTTCCTACCTCGGTACGATTACGGATGAGAAAGAGCGGCTCCAGGGTATAGGTATCGTGTTCGGCTTCGATCCTTACGGTAATGCGCACAGCCACATCGTCGTCGCCCAGGCGAATGCCTGGCAACTCCATCACCCGTTCAACTTTGTCGAGGTACGCCACATAGTCATTGACGAAGAATTTGTCGTTCGGATGCACGCGAAGTTCCTGCAGCTCCGACCATTCGGGTTCGGCCTCCCGATTCATCGGGGCCGACACGTGGGTATACAAATCGCGGTCGAGGTTACGGCGAATGTCCGGTGAAGGCAGGATACCGCCCATACTGGGATTCATCTGGACACGGGGATACAGCGTAGCCACCGTTTTGCCGTCTTGCCGCAGGGCAATTTCATAAAATGTGTTTTCCGGGTAGATTTCGAAGGTATCCTTGGCTTGGTAAAGTACTTCTTCCTGGTAAACGATGTTGCGGCGTGCAACGACTTTGAATGGATCGCCGGTCGGCTCTACATCCATTCGTTTCACATAACCTGATTTGTGGCGAGGCTCCAGTCGCTCACCGAGAAACTCGATTTCGTACCCGCCCATGGTGCGCGGTTCATTCACAAACAGGAGCAGGTTATCGCGATTAAATTCGGTTCCCATATCGCGGTTGTACAGCAGCCCGGTGTTGTTCAAGGAGACAATTTTAGAGTATCCGGAAGAATAGAGGACACCCAACAACATCAAACCAAGCCCGACGTGCGCGATAGACCCCCCGGAAAGCCGGGGATTGAGTTTCAAAGTGCGGTAGAGTACACGGGCATTGGAAACAATGACATACAGGCCTGCAAGCCCAAGAACCATGAAGCCGGGATCCGTCAGCCGGGTGGTCACAATCAACAAGGCCAGAAGGATCAGGCTGATCAGGACGGGTGTAGTCAGTTCTTGCCGCAGTTTTGAGCGATCCATCTTGTTCCACCAGAAAAACTGAGCGGTGCCGGACAACAATGCTACGGCCACGGCAAACCACAATTGGATATTGGAATAGAACTGAACCTGGTTGGCGGGAGGAGCGAGATTGGAACGAGCGCCAAAAATCTCTACTACGCGGTTGTAAACCGGAATGGATGTTGGTACCAGCACCTGGAATCCCATCAGGCAGAGTGCTGCAATACCGAGGAATATCCAGAATTCGCGGGAGTACGTACTTAGTTCTTTCTCGGTGGCTGGCATCTCCTTCCAGCGCCTTATCACAAGCCAGGCTGCACCCAGGGTGAAGAATAGCAGGTAGATCAGCAATTGACCTGAAAGCCCAAGGTCTGTGAAGGAGTGAACAGACGCGTCACCCAGGATGCCGCTGCGTGTTAGAAAGGTGGAGTACAGAATAAGCAGGAACACGGAGAGGACCAGGAGCAACGAAAGTTTGAGTGCCGTCGGATTGTTGCGATACACCAGCATGGAATGCAGCGAAGCAATCAAAACGATCCAGGGGACATACACGGCATTCTCCACGGGGTCCCAATTCCAATACCCACCGAAACTGAGTGTTTCATAGGCCCAATAGCCGCCCATCAGGATGCCGAGGCCCAGGATGGCACCGCCGAGAAGTGTCCAGGGCAGCGCGGGCTTGATCCACTCGGTGTATTTTCGGAGCCAAAGGCCGGCCATGGCAAACGAAAAGGGCACAAGGGTAAGGGCAAAACCGAGAAACAGGGTGGGCGGGTGGATTACCATCCAGTAATTCTGCAGGAGCGGATTCAGACCATTGCCATCCTTCGGAATGAAGTCGGGCTGCAAGGTGAAAATCGGGTCATCCATGGCATCACGCAGCAGAATAAAGGGAGAGCTGCCGATCTTCAGACTAAGCCCGGGAATAACAACCCCCAGGATCATGGATGCCAGGAACGCCTGCACCAGCGCAAAGATGGTCATTACGGGCGCCTCCCAGGTTTGGCGGCTGTAGATAAAGAAAAGTCCAATCACGGCATGCCAGAACATCCAAAGGAGGAAGCTGCCTTCCTGACCTTCCCAAAAACAGGAGATCATGTATTGCCCCGGAAGATGCCTGGATGAATGAGAATAGGCATAGTGATACTCGAAGTAGTGCTGGTAAATGATGACAAAGAGCGTGATGATCACACCAATGACAGCCAGCGAATGCGTGACGAATGCATACCGTCCGTTCAACAGCCAATCGTGTTGCAGGGTAAGGTCAGCATTTACCGTAGACCTCCAGTAGGCAAATGCGGCAACCAGCGCGGTAACGAAGGAGGTAATGACAAAGAAGTGGCCTAGGTTGCCAATAAAATAGTGAAGCATGGAGTCTGGTTACTAAACCTTCGCGTTAAGCTTGTTTTCCTGGTATTTTGAAGGGCACTTCAAGAGGATTTTTGAAGCGACGAATCGGTCACCCTGGAAGCCGCCAATCACAACAATCTTCTCGGAACGGGTGAAGTCAGGAGGCATCGGTTCATTGTAGTATACGGTTTGCTCTTGTTTCGCTTCGTCGATCAATACAAACGAAAAAGAGAGGCGGTCGGCTCCGGGTTCAACACCAATAATGTTGCCATTGGCGTCTTTTTTCAGTTCACCTACAACGTGAATGTTGGTTGTATTTCCGGCAGAGGCCATTTGAAAAGCCTGATCAAAAGAAACGTACGTGCTGGCGTCGCCGGCTGTGGACAGGATGATGGCGATTGCTGCGGCAATCGCCAGTATGGCGATGATGTGGGTCTTTTTCATAAGCGCTTTCTCCGTAACCCGGCAAAGGTACGGACTTTGACCCAGTTCAGCGGGAGTTACGCAGGCTACTTTTTTGACAGCTCATCCCGCTTTTTCTCCAGCCGGGAGGCTTTGCGGTCGATCGTAATCAGGTAGGCGATCAGCCCGGCGAGGATCACGAGGCCAATGGCAACTACGACGTAGATCTTGCCTTCTGACCGCATGGTGTCCGCCATCTCTATCGTTTCCTGAGAAAATCCCGGAATCGACAGCAGCAGAGCAAGGAGCAGGCTACTTATTCTTTTCATAGTCAAGGTCAAGAATTTTCTCTTCGGCTTCGACAATTCGTATGCGGGTAGTGGCCATCCAGATCCCCAACAGAATCCAACCTGCTACAGCAGGATAAAACACGGGCCGCATGGTGCTGTCAAGGTCATACATATTAAATGCAGGATTGCCTCCACT
>JAYRXB010000165.1:0-9723 GCA_041917735.1 Cyclobacteriaceae bacterium | reverse complement strand
TGCCGCCACTTGAACAATCCCACTGCTACCTCCATGTACCCATCTGGTAGGTAACTCCATTGACTGAGCACCTACTGGGTGTTGTTACCGGAGCGCCACCTTTGGCATGGATGACACCGGAGATGACGGCTGCTGCCATTGAAGTACCTGACATCAGCACGTACTGAGGGTTTCCGTCTCCGTCGGGTGTCCAGGTTGAAAGCACCCACGAGCCGGTGGCGACTACATCGATGGGCGGCTGTCCGTAGTTTGAGTAAAAGGAACAATCTCCCGAGCACTTGGTGGCGGCCACGGTAAACAGGTTGGGGCCATTGATGCAACCCGGCAAATTCTTGCTGGCATCCCCACGGTCATTTCCGGATGCCATTACTACGAAATGCCGCCTGGCAACTTTCTCAATCGCCTTCCGAATATCCCGCAATTGCTGCTGGTTGGCATTGCAATCCACACAATATTCCCCAAGGCTCAAGTTGATGATATCGTTGTACCGCCGGTTATCCTTGGTGTACTGGGCAATGTGCTCCAGGGCGGCAAGAAGCCCTACCCACGTTCCATTGCCTTCGTAGTCGAGGACCTTTATCGGAACCACTTTAGCACCGGTGGAGACTCCGCCGCAAACCTGGATGGACCCTGAAGCATCGGTCAAGGTATAGGGCCGGGCAGCGGCAATCCCCGCTACATGCGTGCCATGACCGTTGTCATCATCGGTTGTTGTTCCGGGAACAAAAGTCTTTGCAATGTCGGCGCCGCGCTCCACATTCAACGCAGGATGGTCGGCAATCCCTGTATCCACCACCCAGATAAATGTTGACTTCCCTGAACCATCCGAGGACCCACCGGCGTTGAGCACTGCACAACTCACGGAACAACTGGTTCCAGGTGAAGGTTGCAAGTCAAAGTAGGATTGCTGAATGGGATCACCCTGCTGGATCGGATCACCCTGCTGGATCGGATCACCCAACTTGATCATCGGCGAAGGAACCACCGACTCGACAGCCGGGTCATTGCGCAATGCTGCCGTATCGGCTTCCTGTACGGCGAATCCACGAACCACATCGGTATAGAAATAGGCGGAGTCCAGAGTTAATCCGTTGCGCTGCCCCACCGCCCGAATGGTATCGGCGATCTGGGCCCTAATTTTGTCAGCAAGCACCTTATCGCTGGTCGTATCCAATGCAGCGACGTTTCCCCCGATGATATTTTCCTTTAGCAAGACGATGTAGCCGGGGGCTGGGGCCGAAATCCGCTGAATGGACCGCGGCCTGCGTTCCTGACAACCATAAAAGGTAAGGGCAAGGCCACCAATGCAGGCACTAGCGATAAACGCTCCGAACAGTCGTGCTTTGGTCATAGGAAATGGGTTTGGGTGAAGGAAGTTAGACAGGTGGATCAGAAACTCCTAGTCATCGTGCTTATGAAATCCCATCCTCCATAGGAAATTATTTGCATAAATCGCAAATTGGTATGCTCCGGCACTACCTTCGTTTCCCGGTGTCAATCCGTACCTTCAACGATCTGTCTCGACTATGAACAAACGCACCTTCCTCAAATCCCTGTCGCTGCTCGGTTTGGGCGCATCGGCCCTGCCCACGCTCGAATCGCTGGCCGAAGAAGTGGATGCCATCAGCCACCTGTCGCCGGAAGAAGCCGCACAGGATGAGGCCTTCTGGGCCAAAATCCGCGACGGCTACCGCCTGAAGGCCGACTACATCAACCTCGAAAACGGGTACTACTGTTTCCAGCCCCAGGAAACCCTCAACCACTTCATCCGCCATGTGCTGGAAGTCAACTACCAGGGCTCGTACTACATGCGGACCGTACAGTGGGAGAACAAGAAGAAAGCGGCGGCACGCCTTGCCGAAATTGCAGGCTGCTCCGCCGAAGAACTCATCATCACGCGCAACACCACCGAATCACTGGACATGATCATCGGCGGTCTCTCCTGGAAGGCGGGCGACGAAGCGGTGATGGCCGACCAGGACTACGGTGCCATGCTCGACCACTTCGCCATGATCGCCAAACGGTTTGGCATCGTCAACAAACGCGTGTCTGTTCCCAACCATCCGCAGTCGGATGATGAAATCGTAAACCTGTACGCCAAGGCCATCACGCCCAAGACGAAACTGCTGATGATCTGTCACATGGTCAACATCACCGGGCAGATACTCCCGGTGAAGAAAATCTGCGACATGGCCCACAGCAAGAATGTGCTGGTCCTCGTCGACGGCGCACACGCCTTTGCCCACATCCGCTACAAGATCCCGGAATTGGGTTGCGACTTCTACGGCTCCAGCCTCCACAAGTGGCTCAGCGTTCCACTGGGCGCTGGCATACTCTACGTGAAGAAAGAACACATCCCCAACATCTGGCCGCTGATCGGTGATGGCAACCAAAACATGAACGACATCTACCGCCTCAACCACATCGGAACACATCCGGTGCATACCGACCTGGCCATCAACAACGCCATCGACTACTACAATACCCTTGGGCCTGAACGCAAGGAAGAGCGCCTGCGCTACCTGCAGCACTACTGGTCGGACAACGTGCGCGACCTCCCCAACATCGTGCTGAATACGCCGAAGGACCCAACGCGTTCTTGTGGCATCGCCAACGTGGGCATCAAGGGCATGAAGCCGTCCGACCTTGCCGACACGCTCCTGAAAAAATACAAAGTCTACACCGTGGCCATCGATGGAGCCAATGTACACGGCTGCCGCATTACACCAAACGTGTATACCACGACCGCCGAACTCGATACGTTTGTGGCTGCACTGAAAGAAATGGCCGCCGCCTGATACGTGCCGTGACTCGCCGGTCGGCAAACGCCAGGCCATCGCGTCGGGGATTAGTCTTAGCTACGGCATGAGCACAAGCCCGTGTGGTGCGTGTTCATCAGCACAAGAGATGCAATCAAAGGCGATAGCCAGGTTTGTTTCCTGAGCCAGAATTGCGATCTTCCTGAACCTAACCCAACCCCTCATGGAATCAAGACGATCCTTTCTCAAGAAATCCGGCTTGCTCGTTGCCGCCGGTACACTTCCGCTCGCAGCCTTGTCGCAGGGCGGTCAGAACATCGTTATCACCCTCAATGTGGACACCTCCACCATCGACAAGAAAGACGTCAATGCTTCCTGCAATTTTGGACAGGACGAAAGCATCCCAAATGAAGCGTTTACGGTTGCCGCCAACATCGGTGACACCATCACCTGGCAAGGAATCTCGGTCAATGCACCGGAGACCGATGTGGTCAATATCGTATCCATCAATCACGAGGGAGGAAAAAATGTCTTTGGACAGAACATCCTTTCCAGCGATCGCAACACGCCGCGCCGCGTGACCGGCAAGGTTCAGTTTGCGACGCCGGATGGCGAAGACTACAAATACAAGATCTCGTTTACGGTAACTAATAACGGAAGGCAACGGAACGGCACCTTCCACATCGATCCGAAGATCCAGGTTCACTAATCGTTTGGCCTTAGGTATTCCACATAGATTCTGGCAGTTCGTGCCGCTGGTGGCGCTTGCGTTATTGGCAACGCAAGTCTGTGCACAACCGGAGGCTTCGATCGACAGCCTGGAAACGGTTTACCGCAGCGGTGCCTACAGCCCGCAGAGCCGGCTGCAAATCCTGAAGGAACTGGCCGTAAATCACCCCGACACGGAGAAGAAGCTCGCCTTCAGCCAGGAACTGATCCAGCAGGCCGAGTTGGCCGACTCCGCCGGGTACCTCTTCCAGGGCCTGCTGGAACGCGGCAATGCCTTGCGCTTGAAGAGCGACCTCAGCACCGCACTCCAGACGTATTTCGACGCGGCACAAATCGCAACCCATAGCGGCGACAAACGCCAACTGGGTGTGGTGTACGTGGCCATCGCCGATGTCTATGCCATCATGGGGAACCACCGTAACGCGGTCAATTACCACCAAAGCGCCATCGGGATTCTGCGTGAACGAGGCGACACCCTCGAACTGGCCTCCGCGCTTCTCAACGCCGGCGACGAGTACATCAACTTCGGCAAACTGGATTCGGCGCTCATATACACCCTGGAGGCGGAGTCGATGTTTGGAAACATTGGCTATCCCCTCGGTGAAGCCTACAGCCTGGGCAACATGGGTATGATCTACGCCATGATGGGAAATGACATACAGGCGGAGAAGAACATGAGCGAGGCCATCGCCCTCCTGGGTCAGCAGAAGGAATACTACCCGATTGCCGTATACCTCAATTACATCGCTGACATCTACCTGGAGAAAGGTGAAAAGGGCAAAGCACTGTCATATGCCCGGCAGAGCCTGGAGTTGGCAGAACAGTATAAGTTGAAGCAGCAGGTAAGTGAAGCTTACCTCAAACTATCCGAGATCTACGAGAAGATCGGTAACCCTACGGAAGCCTTTCGGCATTACCGGAGTCACATCACCTACAAGGACAGCGTCAACAACATCGTGTCCGTTCAGCAAATGGCCGATCTCCGTACCAACTACGAGGTGTCGCGCAAGCAAATCGAAGTGGATCTGCTGAACCAGCAAAAGAAAAATCAACAGATTATCCTGGTGGGCAGCGCAGTCGCATCAGGACTCATCGCATTACTTGCCTTCAGCTGGTTCCGGCGCTACCGGTTTATCCGTGAAACCAATCAAATCATTGAGCAGGAGAAAAACCGATCCGAAGCACTGCTGCTGAATATCCTGCCGAAGGAAACGGCGGCGGAACTCAAGCACAGTGGCAAGGTACAAGCCAAGCGGTTCGAGTCGGTAACCGTGCTGTTTGCCGACTTCAAGGGGTTCACCCAATACGCCGAAAAGCTAGCCCCGGAACAACTGGTGGAACGGCTGGACTACTACTTTTCCCGGTTCGATGAAATCATGGAACGCCGGGGCCTGGAGAAAATCAAAACGCTCGGTGACGCCTACATGTGCGCCGCAGGGCTCCCCTTCCCCACCAACAACCATGCGGAGAACACGGTCTTGGCCGCAATGGAAATGCTGACCGTTGTACAAGAGGCAAATCCGCCGGGCGATGGACCACGGTTTGAGCTTCGCGTTGGCATAAACTCCGGCCCGGTAATCGCCGGCATTGTGGGTACCAAAAAGTTTGCGTACGACATCTGGGGGGATACGGTGAACATTGCCTCCCGTATGGAAACCAGTTCGGAGCCGGGCAAGATCAACATCTCCGAGACCACCTTCGCACTGGTCAAGAACCAATTTGTGTGCAGCTACCGCGGTGAACTGGACGTCAAAAACAAAGGAAAGATGCGGATGTACTTCGTTGAAGGATCCGTGAAGCGTGCTTAGTGTATGAGGTCCAGAACCTCTACCTCATAGATAATCATCCGGTTGGGCCCGACGTGGAATCGCTTCTCGCCCTTTCGCTCCGGCGGATAGTAGCCGCCATGGCCATACGCCTGCTCCGATGGCAGAATCAACACCCGCTTCTCGCCTTTCCGCATCCCGGCTACCGCCGCATCAAAGCCAGGGGTGATTCGCGTGCTTCCTACCGCGTATTCAAATGTATCGGCGCTGGCGCCATACCAGGGCTTGCCTCCATCGGACGTGCTGACAAAGGAATCACCGCCCGGAATCTGACCGGTGTACCGCACCCGGAGTTTGTCGCCGGGCTTCGGCAGAGGGCCATCACCCGCAACCAGCGTTGCTTGTCTAAAATAAGGTGTAGCCTGCGGCCACTGCGCGCGAATAAAGGATTCCGTTGTCTCGGTGTACCGTAGCTCCTCCTCCTTCACCGCCATCTTCCTTGCGTCCACGAGCGCACGAAAACTGGAAGTAGTCGGCCGGAACGCGCTGGCCGCGGTACCAACCCGGACGATGACAATGGAATGAATGACATCTTCCTGCGAAATGGCATAGGCGAATTCCAGGCCTCGGATAACGCGGCCAAAGACCGTATAATCCCCATCGAGGTAGGAACGGTCACCGAGCGTGATGTACCACTGGCTTCCATTTGTATGCGGGCCACTGTTTGCGACTCCCACCATGCCTGCTGATGCGTGTGACAATCCCGGCACAATTTCATTCGGGTAGGCATAACCTGGACCACCGGCTGTACTGTTGGCAGGCATGCCACACTGAATGACATGCCCGGGGACGACACGATGCCAACGGCTCCCGTTGTAGTAAGGCGTGCCCTCCGGCAGCGACGTGTTTTCAATCGTCCCTTCGGCGAGGCCGACAAAGCTGGCTACCGCCACCGGAGTCTTCTCAAACTCAAGCTGGATGACAATCAGTCCTTTGCTTGTATTGACCTCCGCATAAAGTCCATCGGCATAGGTTGCCTTGCCACGCTTCTGGGCCTCGGCTGTGGTTAGCAGGCAGCAGGCCAGGATCAACCCAAGCAATCGACTCATTTCTTCTTTTCAGGCATGAGTGGACTGATCATGATGTGGGCACGGTGGGTGCCGGGATCCATGATCCACGGCTGCCCGGGGAAGGTGGGCTTCAGGGGCAGGCCCGTACTTTCACTGGTCGCCCAGGGAATATAGATTACGTAACGAAGGTATCCATTGATGGGAGCCCCGGCAGCATCCAGCCCGTCGGCCGTATAAACATAGAGTGTGGATGGATTGGCGGGCATCTTGAGTTTCCCGGCCTTGGCTTCCGCCTCGCGGATGTCAAAGATTTCCTGGAAGCTCTTTCCTTCCGTCTTCAAAACCCTGCCCCGTGCCATGAAAGGTTCCAGGTCACTGTGATAAGCGGACACGTTGATTCCAGGCTGTTTGGGGTCATCGCCCAGGCAGATCAGCGGATTTGTGCCTTTGCGCAAGACCGTCAACTCTCCTTTTGCATTGTAGCCGTACACCATGGCGCCATCCCGCAACTCGGCAGGGGCAGCCAGCACGGCGGTCGCCAGTTGCTCTTTTTCCGCCGGGATTCCCTGCGCTAGCCCGCGCACGGCAAGGGCGCACAGGGAAAGCAAAAGAATTGACGTGAATTTCATGCTGCGTGGAGATATACGGAAGGTACGAATTCCTCCGGACCTCGCCGCTCGAACAGCCTAGTAATAATACACCTGTAGTACCGCCCGCTTTTTGACCAGGTCTACAGACTGGACGTGGATGCGCTGGATCTCCAGGCCGGTGCGCACGCGAAGATCTGCAATTAGTTTCTCGGTCTGCTGTGGCATGATATTATCGAGGGAATCCACCTGCAACTCGCGCATGTGTATACTCTTGGAGAGCCACTCCTTGTCCAGTCCAAACGTAATGCCCACGATGACCACATCCAGGGTAATCAGCTCATAAAATGGCCCGGACATCGTGGCATTGACCAGGCCAATGGTGAGTACCACGAACAGGTAGGTCATGTCCTTCATCGAAATGGTGTCGGTGCGGAGTCGCAAGAGTGAGAAGAAGGCAAGGAGACCAAAGGCCGTACCAATCCCACTGAACGCGCTCGTCTTGTTGATGAGAAATGTGATGATAAAGACGAGAAAGTTCAGAATGATAAACGTAAAGAAGTAGTCTTTCTTGCGGTGAATGGGAAGGTATACAAACATGACCAGCGCGAATACCGAAATCGTGTTTGTAATCAGGCGCGTATAAAAGAAGGGGGTGAAAAGCTGTGGTCTGGCCGCCGGGGCCTGTGCCACCTGTTGACCCGACTCCTGCGCCAAGGCCGGATCTACCATCATTCCTACCAGCAAAAAACCAAGTACCAAACCCGATAGAACCGTCGGGCGGGAAAACGTGCGTTGAGATCGTAGTGTATTCATACGTGAATCGTAACGGGCTCCCTGAATTCAGGGATGCAGCCCTCAGCAATATAATTCAATATACTAAAGTATTGGTGAGGGCCATGGGCGAAGTCGAAATCACCCAATAATTCTATCTTTACTCCCCGCATACACCCCGACCGCGTGACTGAATCCATCGCCACCATCGAAGGCCTCATCAACCAGGGTCGCTACTTTGAGGCGCGCTCCCTGGCGGAATCTGCACTTCGTTTGACGGACCATGTGCGGCTCAAGCAGCTGTATGCGCTCTCGCTGTCAAAAGCCGGCGTGCCCAAAGCGGCTGTAGATGTCCTGGAACCCCTTTACCGCCAGCATTCCGATGACCCGGAAACGGCCGGCATCATGGGAAGCATCTACAAAGAGATTTTTCGCAAGGACCAGGACACCCGGTTTGCCCTGCTGTCGCGCGACACCTACCTCCGCAATTTCTCGGCAACGAAGAACTACTATACCGGTATTAACGCCGCCACCATGTCGGCCATCGCCGGCCAGGTGTCCAAGGGCAGGGAAATCGCCCAGGATGTCATTCGACAGATCGGTTCACCGCCGGCCGATTTCTGGCAACAAGTCACCCTGGCAGAAGCTTATCTGCTGACCAAAGACCGGGAGAAAGCCATCAGCGCGTACATCGATGCCAAACAAATGGCGGGCACAGATTGGGGCAAGATCAGCTCCGTGTACAACCAATTGTGGTTGCTCAATCACTATGTTCCCGTGCCGAAAGAAGTGATGCGGGTGTTTCAACCTCCCGGAGTTGCCTGCTTCATCGGTCATATGATTGACCACCCTGCGCGACCCAAACCCCGCTTCCCCGCGATCATCGAAAACCAGGTTCGCGACGCGATCGTAGGCGCGATCAATACACTCAACGCGAAGATCGGCTTTTGCAGCCTCGCCTGCGGCAGCGATATCTTGTTTGCGGAGTCGATGGCGGCAGCCGGTGGTGAGGTGAACATCTGGCTTCCCTTCGCCAAGGAAGACTTTATTGATGCGAGTGTGCGTTTCGCCGGGGGTGATTGGCTCCAACGCTTTGAGCGGCTCATCTCCCGGTTCCCGGTCAATTACATCACGCACGAAGCCTATGCCGGCTACGACGACCTGTTCTCCTTTCAGAACCGCGTGATCTTCGGATCGGCGATCATCCGTGGAACAATGAACCACACCGAACCAACATTGATTACCGTGCTGTCGGAAACAGATCTCAAAATGAAAGAGGGTGGCACCCGCGATACACTTGGGCTATGGCCGTACCCTGCCCGGCATATCAACGTGAACCCCGACAACTACTTCTCACCATCCAACATACCGCCCTCCACGGTCGCTAAAGACACGGCGAAAACGACCTACCCTGCACTCGACAGGCCGGTTGTTTATGGCGTTGTCGCTGACATCCCATCACTGCCGGTGGCCGAGCAGCTGAAGCTCTGGGATGACCTCCGCGCCAAACTGGACTTGCCCATCCTGGCACCCGTTACCTTCGAAGCAAACCATACGCTTATCGTTGCCTTTGCTTCAATCCTCGGAGCCATGGACCTGGCGAAGGTCATCCTCCGCGAAATGCGGTCGCACTACCTCGCCGACAAGCTCCGCATGAGCCTCTACGCCAGCCCGGCCCACCTGGAACCTGGCGCCAACGAAGACGAGAAGAAGATCGCCCAAGACAGTCGAAGCCGAATCCTGGAGCTCCACAACCTGGTGCCAACGGGAGCCGTCTATGCATTTGCCCGCTTCTCCTCCGCCTTGTCCCTGGACGTCAATCACTACTCCGTAGACTACGCGGGCATGGTGACAACCGACTGGTTTCCACAACCCCTGGAAATCTTCCGTGTGAACTTCACGGATGGCCCCAAAAAGGCATCCTGAGCGATTCCGGCGACTCACTACACCATTTCAACAACTCAGGGCATACCGGTTGATGGGCATGAACCCTACCCGCACCTTTGCACGTCTTATCGGTAAAACTTGTCCATGAAAG
>JAYRXB010000164.1:0-3547 GCA_041917735.1 Cyclobacteriaceae bacterium | reverse complement strand
GTACCGGGTGCAGGCCTTGATGGTACGGAAGATGCTCAATACGTCTGCCTTCATCATCAACAACTGCGTCACCCCATTGATCATGATGGAATACTTCAGGGCCGGGAGGTCAATCCAGCCGCAACGCCTGGGCCTGCCGGTGGTAGAGCCATACTCATTCCCCTCCTTCCGCATGGCCTCGCCCTCCTCATTCAACAGTTCTGTCGGAAATGGACCACTGCCGACGCGGGTACTATAAGCTTTGAAAATACCGTACACCTCGCCAATGTGCCGGGGCGCAACACCAAGCCCGGTGCAGGCACCTGCCGTCACCGTATTTGAGCTTGTAACAAACGGGTAGCTACCGAAGTCAATATCGAGCAACGAACCCTGGGCACCCTCCGCCAGGATGGTGGACCCTTCGGCAAGCTCACGGTTCAGAAAGTACTCACTGTCAATCAGCTGGAAGGTCTTGAGAAACTCCACGGCCTCCATAAACTGGCTTTCCAGTTCCGGCCAATCGAAGGTGATGTCATGATGCTTCAGAATCTCCAGGTGCACATCCACCAACTTCTGCAGTTTCTCTTTAAACCGCGTCGACAGGATATCGCCAATGCGAAGGCCCTGTCGGCCGATCTTGTCCTGGTAGGATGGCCCGATTCCTTTCAGCGTGGATCCAATTTTACCCTCTCCCTTCGCCTTCTCCTGCGCCTGGTCCAGCAACCGGTGGGTAGGGATGATCAAGGTTGCTTTTTTGGAAATGAAAAGGTTTGAGCGGATGTCGAGGTTGAATCGGGTGAGTTTGTCGATTTCTGCCCGGAATACAATAGGGTCGAGCACCACGCCATTACCAATGACGTTGCGGGTCTTCGGGCGGAAAATGCCGGATGGAATCTGGTGCAATACATGCTTGATACCATCAAACTCAAGTGTATGACCGGCATTCGGCCCTCCCTGGAAGCGCGCGACCACGTCGTAACGCGGCGCCAGCACATCCACAATTTTTCCTTTCCCTTCATCCCCCCATTGGAGACCCAGGAGTACATCCACTTTCATGCGCGATGATTCAATAACGAACTCAGTTTATCTACCTCCGTCCACCCCTACTTGCTGGACCCCCCAATCACTTCGGCTTCGCTGCCGACCACCTGGAAGATCGCATTCAACTTGGTGATGGCTAGTAGTTTCCTGACACTCTCCGATGGGTTCATCAGGTACACTTCGCCACCCTTGTTGCGAAACTTCGTCAGGAGCGTGATCAGCACACCGATACCACTACTGTTGATGTAACGCAATTGCGAGATGTCAATAATGCACGTCAGTACTTGGTGGCTGACCGCGTCATTTACGGCCTCCACCAGCCGGGTGTCCTTGTCTTCTCCGATCAGGTCTCCTGAAATTCGCAGGATCAAGGCATTTGAGCGTATTTCCTGGGCAAAATTCATGGCTTCTTGTTTTCGCAGTTAGGCTTCTTGCAGTTGGCGTACAAAATTAAGGAGTGGTGCACAACTTCAAACTGCATCAGCTCCTCCACCGTATTCTGAATGGTCTGAATCCGCGGGTCGCAGAATTCAACCACTTTGTTGCAATCCAGGCAAATGAGGTGGTCATGTTGCCGCGAGCCGTACGACTTTTCATACTGCGCCTGGTTCTGGCCAAACTGATGCTTGGTCACCAGGTTGCATTGTGCGAGCAAATCGAGGGTATTGTATACCGTAGCCCGGCTCACCTGATACCCCTTGTTCTTCATATTGACGTAAAGGGACTCTACATCAAAATGGCCAGCAATGGAGTAGATCTCCTCCAGGATGGCATACCGCTCGGGTGTCTTCCGGAGTTCTTTGTTTTCGAGGTAGGCGGTAAAAATGGTGCTTACTTCGTCGTACAGCTTTTGATTCAGCGGCATACCAGCCGTAAATATAGCGGATAACCGGTCTATTGAGATCGTCCC
Source organism: Cyclobacteriaceae bacterium (assembly GCA_041917735.1). Classification (GTDB taxonomy): domain Bacteria; phylum Bacteroidota; class Bacteroidia; order Cytophagales; family Cyclobacteriaceae; genus ELB16-189. Next base: position 1,617 of record JAYRXB010000164.1, on the reverse strand, counting down.
ACCGTGGCCGAATCAAATCGGGAAACCTTGACGACGCCTTCCACCTTCTCGAGCTTCTTGATGAGTAAATCCAGGTGCCGGGTATCGTTGACGTAAAGCATGATTTCGCCGTCAAAAATGCCTTGGTTGCTTCGAAACGCAATGGAACTCATGTTCACCTTCAATTCTTCGGAAATGATTTTGGACACGTCATTGATCAACCCCACGCGGTCCGTACCCACAACCTTCAATCCGGTCAGGAAGGCCACCTCGTGCTGGGACGTCCACTTGGCCTTTATGACGCGGTGCCCATGGTTGGACAGCAGCTCCGGCGCATTGGGACAATTCGTGCGGTGAATCTTGATCCCTTCATTCATGGTTACAAAACCAAACACTTCATCGCCGGGGATTGGCGTACAGCATTTTGCCAGTTTGTACTCCACCACATCCATATCCTCACCAATGAGGAGAATATCCTCATGCGGATTTCGGGTGGTGGGCTCGCCTTCCCGGCGCGGCTCCTCAACCGTTTTGGGGCGCGGAACTTCCGGCTTGTAATCCTTGAACCGCTTCAGCTCCGGCAACCCGACCCGACCCGTTGCCACCGCATAGTGAAGGTCCAGCTGTGAATTCACATTGAAAAACGCACGCATCGTGTCAAACACCTGCGGTGTGGATTCGATCTTTAGCTGCTTCATCTTTCGCTGGAGCACCTCCTTGCCTTCATCGGCAAGTTTACGTTTGGCCTCCTTCAGCAGGTCCTTGATCTTAGCCTTGGCCTTTTGCGTCACCACAAACCGAAGCCAGTCCTCGTTGGGCTTTTGCTTGGATGACGTGAGGATCTCAATCTGGTCGCCGTTCTTCAACGCGTGGTTAATGGGGACCAGCTTCTGGTTCACCTTGGCCCCAATGCACTTGGCACCGATATCGGTATGGATATCGAAGGCGAAATCGAGGGCGGTGGCACCGGCGGGCAACGTCTTGAGTTCGCCGCGTGGCGTAAACACAAAAATCTCCTCGGTGAATAAGTTGCCGCGAAAATCATCGACAAACTCCAGGGCTGTCGTATCCTGCTTTTCCAGGGTTTCACGAACACGCACCAACCATTTCTCCAAGTTTGACTCCTGGCTGCTGATGCTGTCCTTGTATTTCCAATGCGCCGCATAGCCCTTTTCGGCAATCTCGTCCATGCGTTTGGTGCGAATCTGCACTTCCACCCAGTGGCCATTCTTGGCCATCACGGTAGTGTGAAGCGACTCGTAGCCGTTGGCCTTGGGGGTGCTAATCCAGTCACGGAGGCGATCCGGGTTTGGTGTATAGTAATCCGTAACAATGGAATAAACCTGCCAGCAGTAGTTCTTTTCCTGTTCAAGCGGAGAATCAATGATCACGCGAATGGCAAAGAGATCGTACACTTCTTCGTACGGGATATTCTGTTTGCGCATCTTGCTGTAGATCGAGAAGATTGACTTTGGTCGCCCCTTGATCTCATACGCCACCTTGAGCCGGTCCAGCTCTTCCTTAATCGGTGCCACAAATTGCTTGATGAACTTATTGCGGCTGGCTTTTGACTCGTCGATCTTGTTGTTGATCTCGTTGTACACGGCCTCGTCCGTAAACCGGAGGTAAAGGTCCTCG
>JAYRXB010000163.1:0-4142 GCA_041917735.1 Cyclobacteriaceae bacterium | reverse complement strand
TGTTCCTCCGATAAACAACCGGAGCACGTATTCCACAAAGGCGACAGTAACCCTGTCGCCTTTTTTGTTTATAGGGGCAGTAGAGGTATCCCAAGCCAGGCGAGGACATGAAGATACAGGCATGCCCCGGTATACAGCAGGATGAGTATCCAGGTTCCAGGCCCCGACCACGTCACCTGCGCGCGGGTCATCAGGTAATTTCCCAGGGGGAGTAGCTGCAGCCCGTGCAGGGTGGCGAAATGGGCGGACCGTATATCCCCGGCGACAGTGCTCCAATTGAGGAAGGGCAGACCGGGCCCACCGTCGGGTGCACCTACGGTGTGCGCAAGGGTGCCCACCATCCATCCACCGGAAATGTTGCCAAGCAGCAACAAGACCAGGCCGGCTTGCCAGGCTATGCGAGCCGATCCCACCAGGGTCGTCTTGCCACGGGCAAACAACAGCAGTGCATACAGGTTGGTCAGTGAATTCACGGCAATGAAGAAGCCCATGATCCCAAATACGGCACCGTCGAATGCGGAATGAACGTTGAAGTGCGAGGTTGTTCCGCGGAAGGCCTGCATGCAGATCAGCGTGATCTCTACGGCCATGGTTACCGTGGCGCTGATGGTGATCCATTGCCTGGCCCTTGGAATGGTCAGGTACTCCAGCATCCAGGCAAACGTCCAGGAGTATAGAAGAATGGAGAGTGAAAACTTCATGGGCTTGATCCAGGCGTTTACGCCCATGATCATCCGGTGATCCAGGAAATAGAGGACGCCGGAAACCGCATACAGGACCAGCATAGCCCACCCGAACCAGAAGAGCGTTGGGTTTCTCCTCCTCAGCTCGGCCATGAAGGTGTTAACCATGGTGAGCGAGGTGGCGAGTCTTGAAGTACCTCAACGTGAAGTAGCAAAGCAACCCGATGGGGCCAAAGAGAAACGTGAGCACCAGGCACGGAATCACCTTCCAGTGTGCAATGTGATTCTTCTGGCTGTCGGAGACCTCCCAGGCGCCAATAAACATGTCGAAGGCGAGGTAGTGGATCCATCCGGCTGTGACTGCCCACGGGCTTTCAAAGAGCTTCATGACGCCAGCCAGCGAGCCGAAGTCTCCGCCGGAAGAACCAAAGGTGGTGACAATGATGACGAGGTAAGGCAGGGATAGCAAGAGTGGGAGTAATCCCGAGAGGACAATCTTGTGTGTCCATTTCCACTGTGGGGCGACGGCCATCAACAGCCACCCGAAAGGTGCTATGCTGTTGCAAATCTGGAATACGGTTTCGGCTTTCATGCCAGTGAAGTTCCGAATCGACCGCGCCGAATGCAAGGGATCCGGCAGAAATTCACCTTCTCCTAGCGGTTGAGGATTTTGGCGTATTGGACCTGATCGCCAAGTAACGAAACGGCCTTCCGGATTTCGGGGTCATCCTTGAAGGTCACTTCAACGCGACCGCGCTCCAGGAAGTAGCGCCCCACGATTTCCTCTTCCAGGAGGAATTTGATCTCCGACCGGTAGGTGACCAGGTCATTCTTTTTGTTTTCTGCCAGCCGCGACTGGAGCTGATCGATCTGTGGCTTGAGTTCGTCATACAGCCGTTCCACCTTGGCGGTCTTCGTAAGTTGCTGCAACTGGGTTTCGAGCGGCGATTGGTAGGAAATGGACTTTGTCTTAACCCAGGCCGAGAATTCATTGTAGTCGGCATCCGAAAGCGAGAAGTTGCGTGCTTCGCCGATGGTGGCATGCCGGGAGGCATACAAGGTTGCGTAGTCGAAAATCACACCTTGGACAAGGAGCGCCTCGCCCAGGGGAGAGAGCTCCTCGCTTTTCACGGCGACATCGGGGTCAATGCCCCCGCCATCATACACGGTCCGGCCATTGGATGTCTTGAATGCTTTCTTCAAAGAATCGGGAACAGCGCCAACGCTACCATCGGCCCGGCGGTGGGAGTAGTCCAACACCTGGATGCAGCGGCCGGTGGGGGTATAGTATTTGGCGGTCGTAATCCGAACCTGGGAATTGTATCCGAGTTGACGGGTCAATTGTACCAGCCCTTTTCCGTACGACTTTTCACCGATGACTACGCCGCGATCATAATCCTGGAGTGTGCCGGCGACGATCTCGCTGGCTGATGCCGAATTGCGATTGATCACCACGGCCACGGGTATCTCAAGATCGGTCGGTGCTGTTTCTGTCAGGTAGGTGCTGTTGTATTCGGCGATCTTGCCTTTCATGGTCACCACCAGTTTGCCCTTGGGGAGGAAGATGTTGCAAATGTTGACCGCCTCGTTCAGCAACCCGCCGGGATTTTCCCGGAGATCGAGAAGAATACCCTTGGCGCCGGACTCCTTCAAGGCGACAACGGCCTGCCGGACTTCCTTGCCGGCGTCAGGTGTGAAATTGGTGAGCCGGATGTACCCGATATTTCCGGCGACCATACCGTAATAGGGTACGTTGCTGACTTTGATTTTTTCCCGCTTGAAGGTAAGCCGGATGGGATCCTTGACACCAAAACGCTTTACGGTGAGGGAGACCGGGGTGCCCACCTGACCATGCATCAGTTGGTTGGCTTGTTCAAGTGTGATCTTGGAGAGTTCGACCTCATCCATTTTGAGGACCTCATCGCCGATACGCAGGCCGCCGCGGTAGGCAGGGTAGCCCTCATACACCATGGTAATGATTGTCTTGCCGTTGATCTCACGCGTTACCGCCCCAATCCCTCCGTACTGCCCGGTGTTGATGGTGCGGAAGTCCTCGACTTCATTTTCGGGTACGTAGGTTGTAAAGGGGTCAAGCGACTCGAGCATGGCGTCGATGCCCGTTCGCATGAGCGTGTTGGGATTGACTTCGTCAACATACAGGGCGTTAACCTCCCGGAAGACCCCGGCGAAAATATCCAGGTTGCGGGCGATCTCGAAGTAACGGCTGGCCGGTTCCGTAAACGAAAGCAGGGTAAGACCGGAAACAACGATGGCCAGCGCCGCCCACTTCTTCATGAATGCTTCAGTTTATCAGTAACTATACGGGAATGACCGGTCAGGGGTTGCTCCTCAGAATTTATCGGGAATCTGTACAATGCGGACTACCACCTCGTGCGGATCGCCGTCTTTGTCCAGCAGGCTGAACTTGACCATGGGGTTGTCGCGGTTCATATTGGTTTCCACGTTAACCACCTGGTTGTTCTGGAGGTGTTTCTGAATTTCTTTCTGGAGGATAAACAGCGCGTTGGCGAAGTCAACTTCCAGCGGGCTGGGATTGTACGCGTTCGTTTTCATGGTGGGTAGGTGCTGCTCAGGACCAGCGGATGAGGGCCGATGCCCAGGTAAATCCGCTGCCAAAGGCAGCCAGACAAATTACGTCATTTTCCTTTACTCTTCCTTCCTGCCAGGCTTCGCTCAGGGCGATCGGAATGGATGCCGCCGTGGTGTTGCCATAGCGCATGATGTTGTTGTAAACCTGGTCGTCGCGCAGGGCCATCTTTTGCTGGATAAACTGACTGATGCGCAGGTTGGCCTGGTGAGGTACCAGCAGGTTGATTTGCTCCTTGGTAATTCCATTGGCACTCAACGCCTCGTTGATTACTTCCATGAATCGGACGACGGCATGCTTGAAGACTTGGTTGCCGTTCATGACCACTTTGAAGTCGGTGGTGTCAAGTATTTGCTCCGGCTGCCGTACCTCGCGCGGGCGGCTGCTTCCCGGGTCCTTCACGTACAGTTCTTCGGCATACTTTCCGTCGGAATGCAAGTGGGTGGAAAGCACACCGGGCTTGTCGGAAGCCTGGAGGATGGCGGCACCGGCTCCGTCACCGAAAATGACGGACACGTTGCGACCACGGGTTGTCACATCCAACGCAGTCGACTGAATTTCCGCACCGATGACCAGGATGGTCTTGTACATACCCGAACGGATGAACATGTCGGCGGTACTCAGCGCATAAATGAAGCCTGAGCACGCATTGCGGACGTCCATGGCCCCAATCCCTTCCAGGCCAAGTTCCCGTTGCAGCAGTACACCCGATCCCGGGAAGAAGTAGTCAGGTGTAATGGTGGCAAAAACGATGAACTCAATATCCTTCTCGGTGAGGTTGGCCCGCTTCAGCGCCATGCGGGTGGCTTTGGCAGCCATGTTGGCGACGGTATCCTTGGTGGGATCAACCC
>JAYRXB010000162.1:0-3548 GCA_041917735.1 Cyclobacteriaceae bacterium | reverse complement strand
GCAAAGCTCGCTAAGGCGCAATCTAAGGCGCGAAGGAAAGTGTGAGGGATAAGGACTCGGAAAATACGTAACCTCACGCAAAGCTCGCTAAGGCGCAATCTAAGGCGCAAAGGAAAGTGTGATTCACTCCGTCATGTTTTCCTTTTGGCAGGGATAGCCAATCTGACCTCACCCAGTCGTAGCATTGGGGTATGAATGAAAATGAACTGTCGCGAGTAATTGTAAACATATGCTTCAAAGTCCACAATACACTGGGGCCCGGGCTCCTCGAAAGCGTATATGAAGCTGCCATCTGCCATGAGATGGTCAAGAGTGAGATTCTTTTTACGCGTCAACAAGGAATTCCAGTCATCTATGACGGCGTGAGTCTGGAACTTGGCTTCCGTGCGGACATCATTGTCATGAATAAGCTCGTGATCGAAGTGAAGTCCATTGAAGCGGTTGCCGGTGTTCACAAAAAAATACTCCTCACCTACCTCCGCCTCACACAAACCAAACTCGGCCTCCTCGTAAACTTCAACGAAGAACTCATCAAGAATGGGATCCACCGCGTAGTCAACGGTCTCTAAATCCTTTTGCGCCTTCCTTTTTGCGCCTTATTCGCGCCTTATGCGCCTTTGCGTGAACCCATTCAACCCCACAACCTACTCATACCGCAACGACTCCACCGGATTCACCCTCGCCGCCTTGAGTGTCTGGAAACTCACCGTGAGCAGGGCTACGACGAGTACCGATGCCCCGGCTACGACAAATGCCAACGGAGAAATCGTGATGTGATACGGGAAGCGCTCCACCCACCCCGACATGATCCACCATACCAGTGGCGTAGCCAGGAGAATCGAAATGCCGATCAGCTGGACATACTCTTTCGATAGTAACATCACAATCCCCTGTTCCGTAGAACCCAATGCCTTGCGGATGCCGATCTCTTTGGTACGCTGCGTGGCGGTGAAGGCCGACAGTCCCAACAGTCCCAGGCATCCCACGATGACAGCCAGGGCGGCGAAGACAGTGAAAAGCTTCCCGAACTTGCGCTCGTTCTCGTACTGCTGGTTGAAGTAGTCGTCGAGGAAGAAGTATTCGAACGGGTTGCCTGGGAAGGCCTTGGTCCACGCCTGCCGCGTGTCTTCCACCGCCTGCTTCGCGTTGGCGGCAGCAAAACGGACACTGTAAAACTCACCGCCGTACTTGCTGCAGTAGAACACCGTAGCATCAAGGGGCTTCTTCAGCGACACCTGGTGGTAGTCGTTGATTACGCCGATCACGATTGGCGTCCAGCGAAACTCCGGGAACGTTACCGTCTGCCCGATCGCATCCTCCGGTCTCTTAAAACCCAGCAGCCGGGCCGCCGATTCCGTGATCACCGCCGACGTGTCGGGATCCTTGGTATAGTCTTCACTGAAGTTCCTGCCCGCCAACACCCTCATCTTGAAGACGTCGAGGAAATCGTAGTCCATGCCGTTGAACTTAACGGTCACAAACTGGTCGTCCGGGGCACCGTAACGCTTGATGTTACCCTTGTACTCCCGCTGCTTTCCCGGGATATTGCCAGAGGCGGTCACTCCTTGCACGACCGGACTCTTGCGCAATTCATCGCGGAACACGTCGACCGCCGAGTTGAACGCATTGCGGTCGCGCGGCGCGATGCCCGGACGCTCCACCACGAGTACCTGGTCGATGTTGACGCCAAGGTCGCGGTTCATCATGTAGGACAGCTGGTCGTACACGATCAGGGTGCCGGCGATGAGCGCCACCGAGGCCACGAACTGGATCACCACCAGCGATTTCCGCAGCGCGATGCCCTTCAGGCTGTTGGTGAGCTTGCCTTTCAGCACGGCCACGGGCTTGAATGAAGAAAGCACCCACGCCGGGTAAAAGCCCGAGAGCAGGGTTCCCACAAGCCAGAGCCCACCCATGAGCAGCAAGAACCAGGGTCTCAAAAGGTAGCTGTACGTGAGGCTCAGACCCGATAGCCCATTGAACCAGGGCAACGCGGCAGCCACGGCGAGAAGGGCGAGGATCATGGATACCAGGTTGACCAGCGCTGCCTCCGTGAGAAACTGGCGGACCAACTGGCCTTTGACGGCGCCCAACGCCTTGCGCACTCCCACTTCGCGTGCACGTTCCAGCGCTTTAGCCGTGGAGAGGTTGATGTAGTTGATCCAGGCGATGATCAGCACGAAAAGACCGATGAGCGAGATGAAGTCGACGATGCGCTTGTCGCCGTTCGTCTCCGGCTCCTCAGCCAGGTTGGATGTGAGGTGAATGTCACGCATCGGTTGGAGGCGAAGCACGTCGCGCTGGTTGCGTTGGGCGTTGTCGGGCTTGAACTTATCCACCAGCGCGGGCAGCTTTGCTTCTACCGAGGCAGGGTCCACCCCTTCCCGTAGGCGCACGAACGTGTACATGTCCTTGCGTTGCCACGACTGGTCGTAGCGCTGGAGGGCGCGCTCGAAGCGGGAGAAGAGCGTCTTGTAGGAAAAGAGCACATCGAACTTGAGGTGTGTCTCGGGAGGCAGGTCTTTGAAGACGCCGGTGACCTTCACCAGTTCATTGTTGAAGTCGTCGTCCTGGAGCCGCAGCGACTTGCCCAGCGGGTCTTCGTCGCCGAAGTACATCTTCGCATAGCGTTCGGAGATGACAGCTGTGTTGGGTTGCGCCAGCGCGGTGGCTGCATCGCCGGCGGCCATCGGGTAGCCCAGCATGGGCAGTAAGGACGAATCGGCGTAGAGAAAGCGGCGGTGCTTGAAAGCGATGGCGTCGGGCTTGGCGTCTTCGTTGGTAATGATGACGTTGTTCTTGTACCCCATGTTGTACAGCCGCGCAAAGCCTTGCACTTCCGGCAGGTCGGCGAGCATGGCTGGGCCTGCTCCCGGATAGTTCTCGGCACTGCGGGTCACCAGGTCGTTGTTGAGGTACGTCTCCAGGCTCACGCGGTACACAGTACCCGGATCCGGAAGAAACTGTTCATAGCTCCGCTCAACATACACGTACTGCGCCACGAGCAGGAAGACGGTAATGCCGGTGGAGAGGCCGAGGATGTTGAGCAGGGAAAAGAACCGGTTTTTGGTGAGGCTACGCCAGGCGGTAAGCAAGAGGTTGTGCAGCATAACGGAGGGGTTATGCGTAAAGACTTTTTTAGCCGCAAAAGGTTACAGGTTCCTTACGGAAAATCGGTAATGTACACCGTCGGTCGGGCAAAACCAGCCCCACACCAAGGAGGACGTCCGAAAACGAACGCCCACTATGGGCCCACTACCTACTCGCTCAAGAACTTCCGGATGTCGTTCGACAGTTTGATCATGTCGGGCTCGTGTACATACATCATGTGGCCGGCTTCATAATAGGTGAGCGTTACGCGCTCGGCCACAATCCCATTTCGGGCAAAGGTATATTCCGCATCAAAGAAAGGGCAGATCAGGTCGTAATAGCCGCTGGCCACCATCACTTTCATGGCGGTATTCCTTCGCATGGTGCTTCCCAACCTCGGGGCCACGTTTACCGGCATGGGTTCCCAGTAACTTCCATCGGGCACCGGCTTCCATCTC
>JAYRXB010000161.1:0-3352 GCA_041917735.1 Cyclobacteriaceae bacterium | reverse complement strand
CTTGAACCGCCGCGACGAATGGATCAAGGAAGGCAAGTACCCAAACATCCGGTACGGTGCCATCCTGGGTTCGGATGGTTCTGGTGTGGTCGAAGCCGTGGGTCAGGGTTCCGATGAAAGCCTGGTGGGCCGGGAGGTGGTGATTAACCCCAATGTGAACTGGGGTCCGGATCCCGAGGTGCAATCGAAGAACTACAGCATCCTGGGTATGCCGGTGAACGGGACATTTGCCGAGTATTGCCTGGTGGATGCTGACCGCGTTCAGCCTAAACCCGCACACCTCGATATCCTTCAAGCTGCAGCCCTTCCGTTGGGTGGCCTAACCGCATACCGTGCGCTCTTCCGTCGGGGTGCCTTGCGTGCCGGACAGAATGTGCTGGTCTCCGGATTTGGCGGGGGAGTGGCTCAGTTCTGCTTTCTGTTTGCGCAGGCAGCCGGCGCCAACGTGTATGTCACTTCCGGCAGCGACGCCAAGATTGCACGCGCGCTGAAGCTTGGCGCCAAAGGAGCCTACAACTACAAGAAAGAGGCGAACTACAGCGAGTTGTGGAAAACCAAAGGAGGTTTTGATCTCATCATTGATAGCGCAGGCGGGGATCAGATCAATCAATTTATCAAAGTACTCAAGCCTGCCGGCAAGATTGTCTTCTACGGTGCGACAAACGGGCTTCCGTCGCGGGTTGATCTGTACCGCATGTTTTGGAATCACCTCACGCTACAGGGTACGACCATGGGCAATGACCAGGAGTTTTCGGACATGCTGGCCTTTGCTGAAAAGCATCAGATCCGTCCGATGGTAGACAGCATCCGTCCGTTTGCCAAATTGCCACAGTCATTTACCGACATCCTGCACCCGGATAAAGTCGGGAAGATTGTCTTCCAGGTTTAATCATTCGCGTTCGTAGCGCCACTGTTCGTAGGCCTGCCGAAGCTCGCCCTCCGTTTTTCGATCGCCTTGCGTCTTGGCAAGTGCGATGCCGGAAATGAACAGGCGTTCAGCGTCTTCCGTGTTGCCAAGATCGATGGCGAGATGGGCTGCCGGATAGTAGGCAGGGAGGTAGTTGGGGAATTCCGTCAGGAGTTCTTGAAATTGCTGACGCGCCATGTCCGCATTGTGGTGGAGATACTCCAGGGCAAGGCCGTAGCGTGGAAACGGGTCAGCCGGATCCTCGGCGATGAATTGTTTAAGCTGTTCGATTCGACTCATAAACACCTGGCCTTTCCTTCAAAATATTCACGCTTACAAATGTGCTCTTTTTGTATCTTGCCCCGTTGATTTTTTTCATTAGCCTAACGACTTGACTATGAAGATTTTAGTGTGCATTACGCACGTTCCGGACACCACGTCGCGGATCAGCTTCGTCGACAATAATACAAAGTTTGATGTCACGGGTGTTCAGTACATCATCGGTCCCTACGATGATTATGCGCTGGCGCGGGCCGTAGAACTCAAAGAGAGCCTGGGTGCGACTGTCACGGTGCTGAACGTTGGCCTGGCGGAAACGGAGCCCACGTTGCGAAAGGCATTGGCGATTGGCGCGGATGATGCGATCCGTGTGAATGCGGAGCCTTCCGATTCCTATTTCGTGGCGGCCCAGATTGCGGAACACGCCAAGGGTTATGATTTGGTCCTGATGGGCCGTGAGTCGATCGACTTTAACGGGGGTGTCGTGCATGCCATGGTGGCCGACATGCTGGGCTTGCCATCGGTTTCCCCGGTGATGAAGCTGGATATTGAGGGCACGAAAGTCCGGATGGCGAAAGAAATTGAGGGCGGCAAGGAGTATGTGGAGGCTAGCTTGCCGCTGGTCGCCGGCTGCCAGGAGCCCATCGCAGAGTGGAAGATTCCCAACATGCGCGGCATCATGAGCGCACGCACCAAACCCCTGAAGGTGGTGGAACCCAAAGCGGTGGAAGTGCTGGCAAAGACGGCGAAGTTTGAGTTGCCACCGCCCAAGGGTGCTGTGAAGATGATTGCGGCAGATCAGGTAGGTGAACTCGTGACTCGTTTGAAAACGGAAGCTAAAGTATTGTAAGAATCGTCAGACCAAGCAATTCAGAAACGATGAAGACACTGGTATTTGTAGAGCAGGCAGAAGGAAAATTGAAGCGGACGTCCATCGAGGCAATTTGCTATGCCAAGGCCATGGGTGGTGACGTGATCGCTCTCGCATTGGGATCAGTCGATGCGCAGTCACTGGCAGAGGCCGGCACGTATGGCGCATCCAAGGTGCTTCACGCCGCTGATGCAAAATTCGATCACCCGATTATCCAGGTGTATGCCGCGGCCGTAACGCAGGCGATGCAGCAGGAGGGGTGCGACAACCTCGTGCTGGCGAATTCGCCAATGGGAGGTCCGGTGGCGGCGAAAGTCGCCGTACGCATGGGGGCCGGTTTTGTTTCCAATGCCGTCGAGCTTCCGTCTACCAATAACGGGTTTACGGTTAAGCGCAGCATCTACACCGGAAAGGCGTTTGCGTTTGTAACGCTGACCTCGGCGAAGAAAGTGATCGCCATCCGGAAGAACGCAGTCGAGATCAAGCCAACCGGTCAGCCGGTAGCGCCAACGGCTTTTTCACCGACGGTGTCGGAAAAGGAATTCAATACGAAGGTGATTTCCACAGACAAGGCCAATACAGCTGTTTCGTTACCCGAAGCCAACATCGTCGTCTCCGGCGGTCGTGGAATGAAGGGACCTGAGCACTGGAAGCCCCTCGAAGAACTGGCTGCCACCCTGGGTGCAGCCACGGGATGCAGCAAGCCCGTGTCCGACATGGGCTGGCGCCCGCACCATGAACACGTGGGGCAGACCGGGGTAAAGGTTGCTCCGCAGTTGTACATCGCGGTTGGTATTTCGGGTGCGATCCAGCACCTCGCGGGCGTGAACTCGTCGAAGTGTATTGTCGTCATCAACAAGGACCCGGAAGCGCCATTCTTTAAAGCCGCAGATTACGGCATCGTCGGCGATGCATTTGATGTGGTTCCGAAGCTGACGGAGGCGTTGAAGGCAGCCAAATAAATTGAAATTAATAGCCCGGGAAGGGCAAAAAGTGGTAATATCGCAAAACCGGTAAAGGCACGTGGCGTTGAAAAAGATCAAGTTGGAAATCCTCGGGCTATCCTCCAGTCAATCACAAACAGGGTCGTTTGCCCTGGTGCTGGGCGAGACGGAAGGCAACCGGCGGTTGCCGATCATCATCGGAATGTTTGAGGCCCAGGCCATTGCCATCGAAATCGAGAAAATCGTTCCCAACCGGCCCATGACGCACGATCTGTTCAAATCGTTCGCCAGCGCATTTCATTTCCACGTGGAGGAGATTGTGATCTCGGACCTGAAGGAAGGCGTCTTTTT
>JAYRXB010000160.1:0-22612 GCA_041917735.1 Cyclobacteriaceae bacterium | reverse complement strand
GCGCTTCGCCAACCTGACGAACTACTTCACCCCGTTTGGGTGCAGGCACCTGCCTCCAGTGTTCGAATGCCTTCTTTGACACCTCCACTACCTTCTCAAAGGACTTCTGGTCGGTAGCCTGTACGGTGGCGATCAATTTCCCGTCGACCGGTGAATAGGATTTGATGGCTGCCCCTTTCGTCTTGATCCACTTGCTACCGGTTGATGTGCCCGGGTTCGATGTCTTGATGCCAAGCTCTTTGAGTACGTTCTTGATTTCCATAGTTCAGTATAAGGTGCGTTCGTTGTTTGTTTCTGTATGTTGTGTTTCTTGTCTCCCGACGGATTACCAATTCACCCCGTATACTCCTTTTTCACCGGTCAGGTACACTCCCTCGACGAGCATTCCACCGGACTTATACTCCAGCATCCGGTTGAGGTCCTCCACGTTGTCAACAGCTACTTTGTCCACGTGGGTAATGATAAAAGTCTTTTTCAGTCCAGCCTTGCTCCATTTGCCATCGGTAAGCGCCCGGATGAGTACACCGCCTTCCAGGTTGTATTTTGTCAATTCCGAGTAGGGGAGGTCTTCCAGTGTTGCGCCCTCAATCACGTAATCCACCGGCTGGCGGGTGATAGAAGCACGTCCCTCGAAATTCTTGAGTGTCGTCTTGACGGAAGTGGCCTTGCCATCGCGTCGGAACGTGACCTGCACGGTGTGGCCAGGCCGATGGCGCGCGACCAACTCCTGGAGTTCCGATACGCTGCCCACTTCTTGTCCATCGATGGCGGTGATGACGTCACCGGGTTCCATACCCGACTGGTCAGCGGCGCTTCCCGAGTTGACACGTACCACGAAAACACCCCGGACTACATCAAGGCTGCGGTCCTGCGCCAGCCGCGCTGTAACATCGCGGATTTCCACACCCAGGAGCCCGCGCTGCACGGTGCCGAACTCCAGCAGGTCGTCCATGATCTTCTTCACCAGGTTGACGGGAATCGCGAATGAATACCCGCTATAGCTCCCGGTCACGGTGGCGATGGCCGAATTGATGCCAATGAGTTCGCCCTTGAGGTTGACCAGTGCTCCGCCGCTGTTGCCGGGATTTACAGCTGCATCCGTCTGGATGAACGACTCGACCTGGAGGTTATTCTTGTCGCGAAGAATGCCGATGTTCCGGGCTTTAGCGCTGATGATGCCGGCTGTGACAGTGGAATTGAGGTCGAACGGATTGCCCACCGCAAGCACCCACTCACCCGGAACAACCCCGTCGGAGTCTCCGTACTTGAGGTAAGGCAAGTTCTTCGCCTTGATCTTCAGAAGCGCCAGGTCCGTGCTCGGGTCCTGCCCCACGATTTTCGCATAGTACCGTTGGTTGTCATTCAGCACGACTTCCAGGGCGGTGGCATCTTCCACAACGTGGTGGTTGGTGACGATATATCCGTCATCGCTGACGAGAACACCCGAGCCGCTGGGTCGCGCCATGGGGTCAAAGTTCAGGTCCATGGGCGTAAGGCTAAATTCTCCGGCCCCGAATACCGCGTTGATGTTGACCACGGCTGGCGTAACCTGCTTGGCGGCGTTTTCAAAATTCAGGCCTATGCTCCCGGCGCCCGCCGGCAACCGCACCTTCTGATGTTCGGAAATGGAGACGTAGTCAGGGATGCTCTCGTAGTAGCGGATCGTGTAGTAGGCGCCCACAACGGCTCCGATGAGGGCGGAAACCAGGACAAGGGCGAGTAGAAGAAGACGGCGCATAGCGGTTGATCACGGCTAGGTGGGCAAGTTAGGGATTTTTGGCCTTTGGTTATGGATGAATACGGGGGTGAACTTCAACCGTTCGGGGTGCTTTCATGCCGCTAGTGACGAATTACCAAATAAATCGCTAGTTTCGATCAACCAACAACAACCCTTATGACAACGGAACAAACCAAACCTTCCACCGCGTTTTGGGTGGTGGCTATTCTTGCCCTGATCTGGAACGGTATGGGCGTGGCGGCCTACCTCGGGCAGGTGACCATGGGCGACGAGGCACTTCAGGCATTACCGGAGGAGCAGCGTAACCTCATTACCTCCACCCCGACGTGGGCCACGGGTGCATTTGCCCTTGCCGTATGGGGAGGACTCCTGGGAAGTTTGCTTCTGCTGATGCGCAAAAAGCTGGCCAGCATGGTGTTTGTGGTGTCATTCGCGGGTATCGTCGTTCAGATGTGCCATGCGTTTTTCATGACCAACTCCATCGAAGTGTATGGCCCCGGCGGTATGATCATGCCCGTGATGGTGCTGGCGATTGGTGCTTACCTTATCTACTTCTCACGAAAGGAATCGGCAAGCGGCGTGCTGCAGTAAACGGCCCAGGCCGTTAACTCAGCAGCTTGGCTTTGCCCCGAACGAAATCCTGAAATTCTTTCGGGCCGATGACCACTACTTCGCCCGCGAGACCGAGTACAAACCGGGATACGCCTTCAAAGCTTTTGACGGGTCCATAGAATTGGTAATCTCCGTCTTCCCGTTTTTCGAGGTACGGAAGCGCCGTGGGATACTCCTCGCGGAGCAGGAGGTACGCGCGCATTTTTAGCCGGAGGGTAATGAGCGTGGTGGTGGCGCCGGTCATTCCAAAGATGTCGGCGACATTCTTCTCGTGGTACTTTTCGAATTGGAAACTTTCAGCACGGACCACGACGTCGCCGATGCGCTCCAGCTTGAACTGTTTGCATTTCTTGTCTTTGACGTCAAGGGCCAGTACGGTTTGGTAATCGTCGCCAAAACTGATGGGCTCAATCAGGCGATCGCTGACGTCGCTGCTGTTGGCGCTGTGGTAGCTGGCCAGAAGAACCTGTTTCCGACTCTTGATGGCTGTGGACAGCATCTCCACCATCTTGCCGTTGCGCGACTTGATGATCAGTGCCGGCATGCCGTCCATCTCGGAGTGGAGGGAGAGTTTCTTCAGCAGCGAGGCTTTGAGCGCGTTGCGTGAAATCTCGGATTTTACCAATTGCTTCAGAACGTTCATTTCGTCGATGGTAAACTCCGACTGGGCCGGCTCATCATCGGAAGAGAAAATGAAGTAGCGGTCGTTGAAATCCTTGTCGACATTGAAATCGATCGCCTCGAGCAATTTGAGGTAGCGGTAGATGCTGCGACGGTTCATGTCCAGCCGCGTGGCCAGCTGCGCAATGGTCCAATGCCCGCTCTTCAGCAGCGCGATCAGCTTGAAGACCCGCAGCATTTTGGCCTGCGGTATCGGGGAATCGTCGTCAACGGACTGTTTTGACTTGGTGGGCATGGGCGGTGGCGAGGTGCTTAGCGTTGGTCAGGGATTGCGCTCACAGCACAGCACCTGGTCAAACAGGATGGAGTTAAACATGGCCGCTTGTTCCATGTGCGGCAAGTGGCCCGCCTTGGGGAGAACGAAGAGCTCAGCTTTGGGAATCCGATCCATCAGGTTTGCGCGTATCTCGTCCAGCTTTACGACGGTGTCGTGTTCGCCCCAAAAGACAATGACGGGCACCCCCGATGCGGCGATGGCCCGGTGTTCTCTTTCCAGGCTTACGCGGTTCTTGTTGGTGGAAATCAGCGCCCGAACAAATCCTTTGAACTTCATCATTTCTTCATAGCGTTTATCCCATCCCCGGAACTGGGTGCTGTCATAGAAATCTCCCAGTTGCCCGGCACCCATACGCGGATAGCGTTCGTCGGCTTTGAAGGCTGTAATCTCTTCTTCCGTCACCATCGGGGAAGCGGTGCTGTCTTTCGGTGATAGGGTATTAAAACCTGCGGCGTCGACGTAGATCAGGTATCGAACGCGTTTGGGATATTGGTAGGCAAACGCCGAGATGGTCCGGCCCCCATCGGAGAGCCCCATGAGGTTCACCGGCTTGTCGATCTTCAGGTAGTCGAGGAGTTCGGCCAGTTGCTGGGAAAAGAGGGCCACGTCATAGACTACATCCGGGTTGTCGGAGTACCCGCGGCCATAGGTATCATAGCGTAGGGCCGCATACCCGCGCCGGGTGGCTGCCTGGAAGGTTGAATCCCAGATGTAGGAGGGTACGGAGAATCCATGGACCATCACCAATAGGGTGTCGGCCGAGGGGTTGGCAAATTCATAGTACGTATACCCGGCGCTGAGTTTGGCGAAGGCCCCGGTCGTAATGGTGGCCCGGAAGGCATCGTCTTTGGTGACGGTCTCTTTGTCCGGGTTAGGCTTGGTGGTACAGGCTGTAACAAGGGCCGCGAGGGCAAAAAGTTGGTAAATTCTTCGCATCTGTAGGTCGATTAGGAAAGCGAAGATAACGTCAAACGGCAGAGTTCAATGGGCGCAAGACCAGCTTCCCGGGTGTGACACACCCTGTCACAGCAGGCAACTAGGTTTGTGATGTAATCAAATAAGAAACGCTATGACAGACTATAACGCCCCGGAAACAGCGCTTTTGGACCTGGATTGGCTCCTGGACCAGGCAGGATTGTTCATAACGGCACATGCCGTTGACTGTGCGTGGGAGGCCAGGCTGGAGGAATACGCAAAGGCGAATTTCCCCGCCTATGCTGAAAAGACGGTATCAGAAATGTGCGCGCTGTGGCTGCGTACCGACGCGATGCCTTCAGCTGTCGAACACATCCGTCAGTCGGTCAAGAGCTACCTGGCACACGAGAGTGTGGAAGAGGTATATGACCCCTACCTCGACCGGATGGGAAAGCTGGAGTTGGCCGCCCGCAAATCAGAAGTGGACCGTCGCATCTCCCGCATGCTGAGAGATATTCTTCCGGCGCTTCGTCAGGCTGCCTAGTGGTATGGTCGGCCCGAAGAAATTCACCCATTTGGAGTGCGACAGTTGGCAGGAAAGCGAAAGTAATTGGCGACTGGCCAGGATGGCGTGGTTACGGCAATTGGTCAATAATTTTGAAGCTTCTGCGGAGCGGCCGTTCTTTGGATAGAAAAGAAACTTCAACAATCTCACCGCCGAGGCACTGCTTGAATTCTTCCGGCGTCACTTCCACTTCCTCCTGCTCGCTGAGAAAAATATAGTGGCGTCCGCTGCTAAAGGCGCGCTTCTGCGTGACGACTCCCCGAATAATTGTCTTGTTTCTCTTTTCCAGGAGTTCCTTGTAGTGAGCTACCAGAGACAATAGGAAAGTGGACAGGGCGAAAAGCAAGATCACGCCGCTCAGAATCTTGTACCAATCCATCCCGTACCAGAGAAGGATCCCGAGCGTGATCAGGGTGATGCCAAGCGTTACGGGTACGGTGATTCTTTTGGTAAACCGATAGTTGTATTCAACATTTTTCAGGTCCTCGGCGTCCATGGGCACCACTTTCTTTTCAAACAGTTCCCCATTAGACTCGACAAAGGCGGCATACCGCTTTTGGGCTTTTGAAACCGGGGCGTCGGGCTTTTCAAATAGAGGCATAGCGAGAGCAGTAGCGTTATCCAGCCTTCAAGGGTTATGGTCAATCAAACGATCAAGCCGACGCCCCGCGCCATCAATCCGGCCAGGAGCGGAACTACCGCGAGCAGCATGACCTCAATGCGCACACTCCAGGTTACCGTGTTTGGTATTTGAACCACCTCATCCGGATTGCCTTTGCGATGGCGGAGAAAGAAGATGGTCGGGTAAATCGAGAGAATGCCAACCGCGCCGACCAGGCCTAGCTTCGTAAGAAAGATCCAGTTGTTGGAATAGTAAACAGCCGGCTTGGTGTAGCTACCCAGCCAGAGCGTGAGGCCGGCTGCCAGGAGCACGATGGAAAAGAGGCCGTAGATGCCATCGACCGCAGCGACGCGACCAATTTCCTTTCGGGTGAGGCTGGGTTTGAGCATGGTGAGCTCAGCCGTCAGCGTGCCGGCAATGGCGAGGATGCTGAGAAAGTGCAGGTAGCGAAGAAGAATCTCGGTGGTCATGGGTGGAGAAGCCGTACTCAAATAAGCAGAAGGAGGCCAGATATTCAAGTGGCACCGTACCCCCGGTTTCACAGACGATTGATTTCGTTAAATTACGCCAGCTTCATTTACATCGACGCATCATGCATTCCGGAAGAAATTTTTCGCTTAAAGAGGTACTCTTGTGGACCCGTCGCGACATCATGTTCCTGCTGGTCATCGCCACGGTGCCTACCGTTTGTTTCGCCCTACTGGGTTGGACCTGGCTGGCCCTTCCCTGGCTGCCCATTGCGCTGATTGGAACAGCGGTAGCCTTCATTGGTGGTTTCAAGAACAATGCCTCCTATGACCGGATGTGGGAAGCGCGCAAAGTGTGGGGCGCCATCGTCAACGGAAGCCGTGGATGGGGCATCCTGCTGAAAGACTATGTTACCAACAAGCATGCGGTGAATCCGATTCCGGAAACGGAATTGCGCGAGATCAAAGTCAGGCTGGTTAATCGTCACCTGGCTTGGTTGGCCGCCTTGCGCTATCAGCTCCGGGAACCCCGGGCATGGGAGGCTATCTATCAGCCCCATAACGTTGAGTATAAGGACAAGTGGTTCACTGTCCCGGAACAGCCCGGAGACCTGAAAAAGGAGCTTGGCAACTACCTGAGTAGCGAAGAAGTGGAGCAGGTCATGTCCAAAACGAATAAGGCGGCGCAGATCATCGCTACCCAGTCCGCCGAATTGAGAAAATTACTCGAGCAAGGGTTCATTGAAGATTTCCGACACATGGAACTGGAGAAGATGTTGTTGGATTTTTATAACCAGCAGGGCGCTTCAGAGCGCATCAAGAACTTTCCTTATCCACGGCAGTATGCCACCGTCAATCTCTATTTCACGAGGCTTTTTGTTGCCCTTGTCCCGCTGGGCATGTTGCGGGAGTTTAGTGAAATGGGAGAGAACTTCATCTGGTTGTCGATCCCGTTCAGTGTCGTGTCGGCATGGATCTTCACCACCCTCGAGAAGATCGGAGAATCCACGGAAAGTCCTTTTGAAGGAAGTGCCAACGATGTGCCGATATCGGCCATCTCGCGAAACATCGAGATTGACCTGAAGGAAATGTTCGGCATGGACAATATTCCTCCTCCCATGAAACCGACCAACAATATTCTGGTGTAAACCCAAGTGGCATGTTTGATACGATTTTTAAGAACAACGAAAAATGGATAGCCGAGAAGCTCTCCCTGGACCCGGATTACTTTACCAAACTGGCTTCTGGCCAGCATCCGGAGTTTCTTTACATCGGTTGTTCCGACAGTCGCGTTACTGCGGAAGACCTGATGGGCTTGCAGCCGGGCGAGGTGTTTATCCACCGCAACATTGCCAACCTCGTGGTGAGTACGGATAACAACCTGAATGCGGTCGTGCAGTATGCTGTGGCCCACCTGAAGGTGAAGTACATCATTATTTGCGGGCATTATGAATGCGGCGGAATCAAGGCGGCATTGAACCCCACCGACATGGGTCAGCTGAACAGTTGGTTGCAGACACTCCGGGATGTGTACCGGCTCCATCAGCAGGAACTTGATCAAATCAAAGACCAGCAGAAGCGCTTTGATCGGCTGGTTGAGCTTAACGTACGGGAGCAGTGCATCAACATCATCAAGATCGACCATGTTCAGCGGGCCTGGTACAAGACCGGTTACCCCCAGATCTACGGATGGGTGTTCGACGTGCGTACCGGGAAGATCATCGACCTGGGGCTGGAGATGGAGAAGGAATTCCAGTCCATCCGGAGCATTTATGACCTGAAGCCCGAGGTGTAGTCAGTCCGAATCAAGATCGGCTCAGCAAATTCTTGAATTCCGGGCTGGTCTGGGACGTCTGAAATTCCGTAACGGTTACACTCGCGAGCCCATTTGCGACGAATGGATCTTGCGCCATGAGTTCTTCCATGGCGGCTTTGCTGCTGCCAACCGCAAGTATAATCCCTCCCGTACGCGGCACTTTTCTGCCTGAGGCAAGGAAGAGTTTATTCTTGTAGCAGGCATTGAGGAATTTCATATGAGCACCCATGGCGGCATCAATGGCCGGGAGGGGGGCCGTGTAATGGAGGTCGATGATGAACATGATTCAAGATACCATAAATGATCGGGTGTCGGGGTCGGCGGCAGAAGTCGATTTTGTGTTGCCGGTTAATTTCATATCTAGCGAGTGAAACCCCATCCCGCATGTTGCCCTTCGAACAGATCAAGCCGGCGCTCCTGCTCTTTGTTGGACAGCGTGAGGCGGCTCGTCGTTCGCTCCAGGAAACCTATCGCGCCTCTGACGAGCAGACAGCACAGTTGATGGCTGCGTTGGAGCAGGAGTTACCCTTGCTGCAACTGGGCCCCCGGAAAATTGCGCAATATGCAGGAGGAGGCCTGACTATCCTGGGGCTCATCCTCGTGGGAGTGGGACTGGCGGGTTACTTTTCTTTAGCCGAAGCAGCCTCCAATTGGGATCATGCCCCTTGTACGGTGAAGTCTCTTTCCGCAGACGGAACATCGGTGACATTTGTATATGAATACCAGGGCAAGTCTTATTCGATCCGCGATGTCAGCGACCTCTGGTTGACTTTAAAGTTGCGAGAAGGTCAACGGTTGGATATGCTGGTCAATCCGCTGGACCCGAACGACGTTCGCTTGCCGATTGCCAAGCCCATTCTCCAGCGCACCTCACTCAATCTCTCCATCGTCGGGGCAGTCATGGTTGCCTTTGCGGTCGTACTCTGGTTCCTTACACGTTCCTCCTGACGGTATTTCGCCGCAATTCACCAACTGCATAGAGCTTTTCAAGCCAAAGTGACATTAAATACACTCCTTAAGAGTCATTTTGCTGCCATTTTGACTTATTTTTCCTATCGGCACAGATTTTCAGGGTGCAAGGGTGTACATGAAAAAATGATGTTCAACCACAAAAAATTAACTGTATGAGTCTCATCCGCTATAACACCAACGAGTATGTGCCTGCAACATTCAGCAGCCTCATCGACCGTTTCTTCAACGACACGCTGACCCGCTCGGGAGGCAGTGCCTTCCAGCCCCGCGTCGACATCGTGGAGAATGACAAGGCGTTCGAACTCCACCTGGCCGCACCGGGCATGAACAAAGAGGATTTTCAGATTGAGATGAACGACAATTTCCTTACCGTGAGTGGCGAGCGGAAGTTCACCAACGAGAAGAAGGATGCCAACTGGCACAGCATTGAAACACAGTACGGAAGTTTCTCGCGCTCCTTCTCCCTGCCGGAGAACGTAGACAGCACCAAGATTGCCGCGAAGTACAACAACGGCATCCTGGAAGTGACGATCCCGAAGGACGAGAAGAAAGCCCTGAAGCAAACCATCAAAGTTAGCTAAGACTTGGTTGAGGGGTTGGTTAGGGATACCTGGCGTCAACGCGCCGGGTGATTCCCGGGGAGTCCCGCAGAAATGGGGGGCTCCCCTTTATTTTTGCCTTACACCAACAGGCCGTAGTCGTTGAGCGACGTCAGGTAGGCCGGATCGAGCATCGTTTTGGCGCACGCCTCAGCATGCGGGAGTTCATAGCGGAAGAAAAACTTCATCGTATGAACTTTCCCTTCATAGAACGAAACCGGCGTGGCACCTTGCTTTCCGGCAGATAGTACGTCCTGGGCGATAATTGCCATCTTCAGCCACTGCCAGCCGATCACCACATAACTCAGTTGCTCCATGAATACCGTCGCATCGGACAGGAATCGATCTACATCCGTGCCGGCAAACCGCAATACGTGATTCAGCACCGTCTGCACCGATGCCATAGCTGTCTCTAATTGCCGGGCGTATGGTTCCAGGGAAGCATCCTTGCGCGCTGCCTCAATCGTCTTCTTCATTTCTCCCAGCAGTAAAGTGAGTGCCTTTCCTTTCTCCATGGTCACTTTTCTGCCCAGGAGGTCGAGTGACTGGATGCCCGTGGTGCCTTCATAGATCGACATGATCTTGAGATCCCGGTAATGTTGCTGCACCGGGAAATCCATGGTGAACCCGTAGCCACCCAGCGTCTGAACGGCCAGGGCAGCAGAGCGACTACCGTGTTCCGACGAGTAGGTTTTTACAATGGGTGTGAGGATCTCCAGCAACAGTGTACTGTCGCGCTGTGCATCACCGTCAGTGGCATGACTCAGGTCATACAGCCGGTTGCATTCCATGGCCAGGGACAGCGAGCCTTCGGCGATGGCCTTTTGAGTAAGGAGCATGCGCTGAACATCCGCATGCCGGATGATGAGCGTTGGTGGTTTCAGCGGATCTTTTTCGCTGATGAGCCTTCCTTGTGTGCGTTCTTTGGCGTATTGCAGCGAAGCATGATAGGCGGCCATGGCTACGGACGCCGCCGTTTGCCCCACACCGATGCGCGCCTCGTTCATCATTTGAAACATGTAGGGGAGACCTTTGTGTGGCTCGCCGACCAGGTAACCGACACAATCGTCGTTGTCGCCAAACACAAGGTGAGTCGTGACGTATCCCTTCTGTCCCATCTTTTGGAAATCGCCGGCACAGAATACGTCGTTATAGGTCAGTGAGCCATTTTCTTCGGGCCGGAACTTCGGGATGATGAACAGCGAAATGCCTTTCGTGCCGGCAGGTGCACCTTCGATCCGAGCCAGGGTGAGGTGCACAAAGTTGTCGCAGGCCTCGTGTTGTCCGCCGGAAATGAAAATCTTCTGACCGCGGATTTTATACCGGTCGGCGCCCATGGGTTTGGCGCTGGTAGTAATGTCGGTGAGGGAACTGCCCGCTTGCGGCTCGGTGAGGGCCATGGTTCCCTGCCAGAGCCCGGCAAACATATTGGGCACAAAGGTGTCGATCTGTTGTTTGGAACCGAAGCTGGTGATCAGCGCGGCAGCGCCGCTCGTCAGGCTGAAGTAACCCTGGCAGCCATTGTTGGCCGCCTGGAAGATATGCTGCCCGGCATTGTACACCATGAGTGGCATCTGGAGTCCGCCTACGTCAAACGAAGCGGCGCCATTGATCCACCCGCCGTCAGCGGCTTGCCGGATAATGGTTTTGAGTTGCGGGTGACTGGTTACGCCGCCTTTTCCATCGTAGGTGACGCCGACCGTGTCCATCTCCTTGAAGAACGGGGCCATGTGCCGGTCCGCCAGGGCTTTGGCTGATTCCACCATCATCCAGCACTGCTCCCAGTCGAGGTGAGCGAAGCGGGGTAGTTTCAGGAGTGGCTCCAGCGGGTGAACATCGCGCAACAGAAATCGAAGGTGTTCCAGGTTGGTGTAGGTACTCATGGTGATGTCAGTCGAGGCTCAAATTAACAACTTTCCGGTCCTTTCAACTCTCCGGATACAAATTCGTGAACGAAAGAGGGTGGTTGGCAAAGGCAAACTGTATTCTGCAAAGAAGGCCTGTGCGCCATTCGGTACATATACTAGGTTTGACGAGGAACCAAGAAACAAACCTGAATAGCAATGAAAACACTTACTGTACGTATTGTAATTGGGCTGATGGCAATTCAACTGTTGTCGATCAGTTGCAAGAAAGATGACCCTGCACCGACGACAAGTCTTTCAACTTCCACACTGGAGGGAAATTGGGTCGTTTCCAGCGGTGAAGGTACTGAATGGAAGGAGGGGTCTGGGGTCATTACACCCAGGGCGGCCGACCCCACCTTGGTTGGTTATAAATTCACTATCACCGGAACTACTATAACGGTGAAGGATATTACCGGTGCAACTGTGCTGGGACCGATCGCCTACACGCTGGATGCCGCCACGGGTGTTATCACTGCCGGCAATGGTGCTTCCGGTCTTGGTGTCTATACGATAAAGAATTTTGTAGCCGGAGCCACCATGGATTGGGATCAGCGTGAGCCGATAGCGGAGGACTACGAGCCCCAGTCCGGTTGCGGTTGTAACCTTGCCTTTCAGAAATTCCTGAAATTCGCCAAGATGTAATAACGGTTGCCGTAGTCGCCTGTTCCTATTCTTCGGAACAGGCGACTTCTTTTTGTAGACGCTTCCTGTGTACCTTGTTTGTGGATGGTTGACAACGCCTTTAACCGGTATGCATGGCCTCTTGCACTTCTGATTTTCAGTAGTTGCACTGTCGCGGCACAATGCGATACTGTCCGGCTATCGGCGGAAGCCAGAGAGGTAGAAGCGTTGACCTGGTCGGACTATCCAAAAGCCAAATCCCGTGCGGAGGAGTTGGTGATGAAGTACCGGCAGCAGCCGGGTTGGTGCTTGCCACGCGCCTTGATAGCGCTAGGCAAGGTACACTGGACAAACGGCGATTATTCACTTGCACTGTCATCGCTCGCGGAGGCAGACCGGGAGGCAAAAGACCGGAATGACCTGGAAGCGCTGGCCCGATCTGCGCATGTTGCGGCAAACTGCTACTACTATCAAGGCTACTACGACTCGGCAGAAGCCAATTTCATAAGATGCCAGCGATTGTTTGTCAGGTTAGGGCATTCAACCGGACAGATTGAGGTTCTTCATGACATGGCGCTGATGTATCATCGCCGGGGTGACTTTGCTCGATCGTTGCGATACCTTCTTGAGCTGGAAGCCCTCAAGGAAGCTCAACCCAACTTTGTTCATTATGTGGGTGACTTTACTGGAATCAACAACTACTTCATTGACACGCTGTACTATCATAATGTTATTTCTGATGAGAGCCGGTTGCTTGAAAAGTTTCGATCCGAAGAGAATCAGGTCGGTGTGTATCAAAGTCTGATAAACTTGAGCATTGCGTTTCGGGAGTTGGGTGAGCACAGGCGGTCGGCATACCTGGCTGCCCGCGGGTCAGAAGTGATGCAAACGGCGGGATATTACCCCTTCTGGTACCTGGCGGCAAAGGAGTACAGCCTTGCCGGAATGAGAGACTCTTGTTTCTATTTTCACCGGAGAGCGTTGGCCGAGCTTCATCGGGCCACGCGAATCAAGGTGGCAACTACGTATGAGCAGATTGCGCAATCCCACATGGACTTTGGTCAGCCGGATTCAGCAATGTATTACTTCCGGAAGGCATTTTTGTTGAGCGAAGCCATGAACAACAGGCTGACCATTGCTTCCTTGAGCGCGAGCATGGCGATCGCTGCTGAACGGCTGGGGGACCTGGATCTTGCAGAGTCCTACCTTGTGCGGGGATTGCAGCTTGCCAAGCAGATCTCGGTAAAGCATACTTCGACACTGTATGCCTTCGGCAGGGATTATTACGAGAGGCGGGGGGATGCTTCGCGTGCACTTCAGTATGCTGTGCTGTACCAAAGTCTTCTGGATAGTATAAACCGAAATGAAAACGCCGTGGAGCTCATGCGATTTCAGGCTCAAATGGAAACTACCCGTAAGGAGCGTGAATTGGAAGCGACGCGATTGAAACTGCGGAATCGAACAGTCATTATGGTGTCAGTCATCCTGGTTGCATCGCTGGCCATTGTCTTTATCGTCATTCTATATTTTCAGCGTCAACGGATAAAAGCACAGAATCTACTGTTGAGTGAAAGTAATCTTCAGCAACAGGCCCTCGTACAGGAGATTCACCACCGGGTAAAGAACAACCTGCAATATATTGTCAGCATGCTGAACCTGCAGTCGCAAACGGTGGTTGATACTGAGTTGTCAGAGCAAATTGAGGAAATTCGAAATAGAATCATGACCATGGGGGTTATCCATCAGCGGTTGTATCAGGTGGAGGGATATGAACGCGTGGATGTGGCGCCTTTTGTTCAGGAATTGGTAAGTAACCTGCTGAATGCATTGCCGTCGCACATACCGGTGACACGGCGCCTCAGCCTGGAGCCGATTCAGGTGGACGTGGACACAGCCATTTCCATCGGGTTGCTCATCAACGAGTTGGTTACCAATGCCATCAAACACGCATTTGAGGGGCATCGATCGCCCGAACTTAGCCTCACCGTGAAGCGCGTGGAAAGTGATATGTTGATGTTGTCGTTTCGGGACAATGGCCCTGGGTTCCACTATCCCGGTTCTGGTAAGGGTTTTGGCATGAAACTGATTGGGTTGCTTCTGCGAAAGCTCAAGGCAGCCTTGCACCAGCCAGACCCCAATACGCTGGAAGTTCGGATGAAGGTGCACTAATTGCTACAGTGCATTGAGCACCGAAAGAAAATCAGACCGATACGACTTGCTCAGCGGGATCGGGTGTTTACCGATGTAGATGTATGTTTCGTCAAATGACTCCACACGGTGGATGTTGATCAGGTATGACCGGTGCACGCGCATGAGTGAAGTGAGATTGACTTTTCGCTGAAATGTGCTCAGGTTTTGTGAAATGGTGAATTGACCTGTTTCCGTAACAACCTTTGCGTAGCTGCCGTCTGCTTCGATGAAGAGCAATTCACTACCCTTGATCTTCCGGTGCTTTCCACCCGAGCGGATAAAGAACCCGTCACTCACCGGTATGGGGGAAGGTTTGCGTTCAAACGGTGAGGTATCAAGAATGTCGCTTGCCTCCTGATTTTCGTAGAAGTTGTAGAACGCCAGGTCCACGGCAGCCAAGAGTGTTCGGGCATTGAATGGCTTGACAAGGAATGCCTGTGGTTTGGTTCGTCGCGCCAACTGGTATGTTTCCGGATCAGAGTTAGCGGTTATGTAGATCACCGGAAGGGGTCTTAATGTTCGGAGCCTTTCGGTGAGTTCAATTCCAGACATGCTGCCTCGCAGCCGAATGTCCACCATCACCAGGTCGGGGGCCTGTTCCTGGATCTGCTCCAGGGCTGCTTCAGCAGTGTCATATGTCCCGGCGACCGTATACCCTTCGGCCTCCAATGTGTGCCGCAAGTCTTCCGATACAATAAGCTCGTCTTCTACAATGGTTATTCGGAGGGTGTCCATATTGTCAAAATTACCCGGTTGCTTACTTAGCCGGAGACCATTGGCAAACTAATTGATGACGACTGCAAAGAAATGGGCGCATACCGACAGCTTATGAAGCTAGCCAGTCGGGAGCTTGCACCTCATCCTCACCGCGCTGCCCCGCCGTCGATGGTGAGGCAGATGCCACTGACGAAACGAGCTTCGTCGGAGGCGAGGTAGACGTAACCCATCGCGATGTCGTGCGGCTCGCCCCAATGCCCAACCGGGATGTGCGCCAACGATGCCTTGCGCACTTCCTCCGGCATGGCATCGGTCATGGCGGTCTTAATGAACCCGGGTGCGATGCAGTTGGCGGTGATGCCGTAGCGGCCCAGTTCCAGCGCCCACACTTTGGTCATCCCAATGATGGCTGACTTGGTTGCGACGTAATTGGTTTGACCATAATTGCCGCGAATAGCGACATTGGACGAGGCCGATACAATCCTTCCGTAGTTATTCTCTTTCATGATGGGAACCACAGCCTGCGTACAATTAAATACGCCGGTCAGGTTTACGCCGATGACATCATTCCACTCTTCCCGTGACATTTTCAGCAGCGTGCGGTCGCGCGTGATGCCAGCATTGTTTATAAGAATGTCAATGCGGCCAAAGTGCTTGTGGGCGGCTTCCGTGGCGCGAAGCACCTGGTCGTTGTCGGTGACGGTCACTTGGGTAAACGTTACCCGATGACCGGCCTTGCTCAATTCGGTGGCTACGTCTGCTCCTTTGGCGGAGACGTCCCACAAGGCTACAGCTGCGCCTTCTCGTAGAAACGCTTGTACGGTGGCCAGGCCTATACCAGCAGCTCCGCCGGTGATGATCGCTACTTTGTCTTTCAGTCTCATGGATTCGTTGTTGGTCGTTGGGTAATATTAGTACAAGGCCGTGATCAGTTCGCCGACGTAAGCTGGTTTTTCCTCGCCTTCTACTTCGATGATGCACTCCAGAATCATTTTGTTTCCGCCGCCCGACATCGGTTCTACTCCGGCGATTTTGCCGGTCATCCGGATGCGGCTCCCGGACTTTACAGCTACCGGAAAGCGCGCTTTGTTCAGGCCATAGTTGATGGATGTGGTTACGCCTTCGATCTGCAGGAGTTCGAAGAAGAATTTCGACGCGAGCGACATCGTCAGGTACCCATGCGCGATGGTTTTTCCGCCGGGCATCTGCGTTTTCGCGCGTTCGGTATCCACATGCACCCATTGGTAGTCGTGGGTAGCCCGGGCGAAATCATTGATCATTTCCTGGGTCACGGTAAACCATTCGCTCACCCCGAGGGATGTCCCGATGTGCCTGGGCAAGTCTGCCAGGGAAAGTGTCAAGGGACGGCCGGGTGAGGGGGCGACAGATTTTGGGGCTGGCACGGGTTCGGCAACGTGTGCTGTCTCTTCGGACCAATCGCCGACTTTGACGACTGCCTTTCCGGTTACCTTCCGGTTCATGAGGTCGTCGAGGGCTGCAGCGGCTTCCTCAAGACGATAGGTCTTAAAAATTTTCTGCTTGATCAATCCGGACTTGATGTATCCCAGCAGTTCTCCAAAGTTCTGCAGGCTTTGTTGCGGCTCGCGCTCGGCGAAACTTCCCCAAAACACCCCGACGATCGCGCATCCTTTCAGGAGGGGAAGGTTGGCCGGGAACTGGGGAATCGTGCCCGAAGCAAAGCCCACCACCAGGTACCGCCCCCGCCAAGCCATCGACCGGAGCGCTTCCGTGGCTAGTTCGCCGCCGATGGGATCGTAGACGACATCCACGCCTTTGTCGGCAGTGATCTCCTTAATGCGGGCCCGGAGGTCTTCGGAGGAATAGTTGATCAAATGTTGCGCTCCTTTTTCCGCGCACGCCTGAAGTTTGTCATCCGATGAAGCGGCTGCGATGACCGTGGCGCCCATGATTCCAGCCAACTCCACGGCTGCCAGTCCCACGCCACCGCCGGCGCCAAGGACAAGTACCGTCTCGCCTTTCTTCAGTTGGGCCCGGTCTTTCAGGGCATGGTAGGAGGTGCCATAGGTGTATAAGGTCGTTGCTCCCGTGATGAAATCCATCCCTTTCGGCATCGGGAAGACGCGCGGTGCTTGCACGGCTACTTGTTCGGCAAATCCTCCCCAGCCACAAAGCGCGATGACCCGATCGCCGGGCTTCACGTGTTTTACTTTTTCGCCCACCGCCAGCACTTCGCCGGATACTTCTCCCCCGGGCGAGAACGGCAGCGGAGGCTTGAACTGGTATTTGTTTTGGATAATCAGTACGTCAGGAAAATTGACGCCGCACGC
The DNA here is from genome assembly GCA_041917735.1 of Cyclobacteriaceae bacterium. Taxonomy (GTDB): domain Bacteria; phylum Bacteroidota; class Bacteroidia; order Cytophagales; family Cyclobacteriaceae; genus ELB16-189. The sequence continues at coordinate 5,604 of JAYRXB010000160.1, read as the reverse complement.
CCGGACGCTGATCAGCACCTCCGAAGCTCCGGGTTTCGGATCCGGGCTCTCGGTATAGGAGAGGGTTGAGGGCAAACCGTGTTCGGCGCAGACGAGGGCTTTCATGTCGTAGGATTGGCCCTCGTAATATAATAGATACGGCTATTCGAAGATAGCCGGTGCCCGATATTGGTTAACGGAAGAGGTCGCGGAGCACTACGTCGTGCGCCCGTAGCCATTCCTTCGGCAACGAAAAGGTGATCAGCCGTGAGAAGTCGGCGAGGTAGCCAACGTGCATTACCCCGTCTGTCAGGTCGATCAGGGTGGTGTAGACCGTCAGTTCGCCCTGCGTGGTCTGGCGAAGCACATCCATCGGATCAACACCTTTGCCGAGCATTGCATTTGCCGTTGCGTAGCGCGGGCAGGGTTGTTCGCCTCCGTACTCGGGATCGACAATGTTGAAGTTGGTCAACACCTGGTGAGGCTGCGTCTTCCAGGTGTACGTCAGCTTCCCATCATAGGCACCGATGATCACCGATTGGCCGGTCTTGTCGGCAAAGAGCAGGTGGACACGCTCCAGTTCGGGCACCTGGTATCGTTCCACGAAGGCAATGGCTTCGCCAACGGTGCGGCATTTTTGGAGTAGCGTAAGCCACATGTCTCGACCTTCAAATTTTTCTTTTCCAGCAAAATCGAGCGGCACAAATGGGGTAGCTGTCGCATCGAAGAACAGTCCCGCCTCGTTCACGCCACCCTGGATGAATCCCTCGCTTTCAAAGTCGAAAACGGCAACAGCTAGTTTATCCCGGCTGGCGGGAATAAAGCGAAGCCGCGCATCACGGGCTGTCCAGTCTTCGTGGTTGCCCACCAACACATGGTTGTCTTTGGTCAGCACAAAAATCAGGCAGGGGTAAGCCGGTGTGTTGGCCAGCACAATAGCTACGAAGATCATGCCTATCTTCCTCATGGCACTAAACGAGTAAAGGTAAGTTGCTCAACCTGGATGAGAAGGTCGGGACGGCGTTTAGGACCTGATCCGGTCACATAAGCAAAACCGGCGATGCCGTATTGAATTTCGGCCGGCCATTGATCGACGGTAAATTTTCGAACCAGCGTCCAGTTGTTGCCCTCCGATTCCCGGAGCAGCTCCACGGTGGCTCCTTGCCGCCGGATCCGCAGCAGCATCTCATGGGTATCTGTCTTTGAAACGTACACGGCTGAATTGTTCCGGATCGTATGCTGGCTCACCAGCTTGATCTGCGGATTGCCCATACATCCGATTCCGAACAGCACATGATTTTCGGAATCACCCTGTCCGGCGCGCAACATCAGGCCTCCCAGCTGAAACCCGACATCGGGTGCTGACAGCGTATCCTGTGTTTTGGTCACGCGCACCTTGGCTGTCAATTCAAAGTCGCCCATGGCAGACTTCCAGAGAAAGGGGCCTTGCTCTTGGTCTTTCCACCGTGAGACGACATAGGGTTTGATCAACAGTGCATTTTTTTGCTGGTAGATGTTGGCCTCCGATGCATGAAAGAGGTTCCAGCCTTCGGGGATACTTTTCGACAACGCGCTCGCTCGGAGAATGTCCATGCTGGCCACGGCTGCGGTCAGGGAGGCTTCCGGCCGCAGAATGTTGTCGGTGCCCCAGAAGGCTTCATCAAATTCCCCGGGGAGATTCTTGACGAGCTGGTTCTTTCTCCAGACTTCGTTCTTTTCGAACGGCACCAACGGCCCGGGCTGTTGACCAAGGGAAAGGAGGTTCGCTTCGAGACGGAAGGTTTCATCGATGTCCTTGCGGGGTTGCCGGAAGTGAATGTCCATGGTGAGTGAGGCTTGGTGCAGTTTCCATTGTCCGTCGGTCATCCGGTAGCTGTAGCGGGTGTGTCGGTCCAACACCGTGTAGTCGATGCCAAGGAGGTTGGCCATGATCTGGTCGGTGCCGGAAAGGTGTTTCCGGTATTCAGCGCCTTTGTCGCTCAGTGCGTAAGTGACATCGATCAGCGCGTGTGTTTCCGCTTCGATGGCGATACGCCCCTTCCAGAGGTTTTTCTTCAGGCCTTCACGTTGATCGAAGTGGATGATGTATACTTCCTTGTCATCGTAAGCGGCGATGGAATCAATGGTGTAAACATAATCATCGAAGGCTTCATCCATCAGAAATTCCGGAACCTGAGCCTCCAGGAGGTGATTGAGCAGGTAGTTCGGTCCCCCGCCAGGATGGTAGTCTTCAAAGATGCGGGTGGAGCTGACCGATTCGCTGCGACGTCCCTGCACCAGCCGGAGCAGCGCTTCATCGTCGCCGCGCCGGGGCAGTTGGCTTTCGAAGACAGCTTCGGCAACCGAGTAGTACGTAGTATCACGCCGGATAACCTCCCGGTAGAAGCCGCGCAGTTGCAGGGGAGGAAGCATGTGGGTCTTTCCGAGTGTCTGAACCGCATCGCGGATCAGCTGTTGCGGTGAGGGTGGTTTTATGGTTACGGCTTGCAGCGATACGATGTGCGGCCTAAGCCTGATGTTCAAAGATGTGGTGGTCGCGGCCAGGGGGACGACGGTAGTCCGGTAACCGATGCATGAGATCCGGAGTGAGTCCGGGGCCTGCCGCGCATGAAGCACAAAGGCACCTTCGCCGTTGGTGGAAGTCCCTACCCGTTGAACCCCGACACCAATGACATGGGCTCCGATTACCGGCTGCCCGGTTTCAGCATCGTAGACTTTTCCGTTAAGCGCTGACTGGCCCTGGGCGGTAAGGGAAAGGAGCAGAAGGACAAGGAACCCTGGGCAGCGCATCAACACTCAAGATGCAAAACGGATGCCCAGGGTTGCGCGGAGAATCATTCTTTTGTCAACGGCAATTTCGCCGCTTGCCAGTTGGAGGTACCGCCCTCCAGTTCGTAGACCTCCTTGAAGCCCATATCCCGCAGGCGGGATGCTGCTGAGGCGCTGCGGCCGCCCTTCAGGCAGTATACAAACACTGGTTTTGTTTTGTCGAGCCCCATAACCTGGTGCTCGAAATGCCCACCGTTCCAATCAAAGTTCTTGGCGCCAGCGAGGTGGCCTTCCGCGAATTCTTCCGGGGTACGGACATCAATAAGTGTGGAGCCTGAAGTTGCCTTCAGTTTATCAGCAAAGGCCTGTGGGGCAAGGACGCTCTTGTTTTGGCCCTGGCTGCACCCGGCCGCCAGGGAAATGAAGAGCACGAGGATGGGTAATCGATTTTTCATGGGTGGTGTGTTCGTATACAAATTTACCATCCAGCGGGTTGATTTTGTTCTTTTTTCGAACTTGCGGTACCAATCGTTCTATCTATGCGAAATTCTAGGTTTTGGGTACTGGTCATCCTTGGCAGTTCGTTGCTTTCGTGCAGCAAGGACAGCACGGAGCCTGCAAGCACGCTTTCCAATAGCCCGGAAGCCGTGGCCTCCGAGAATACCAAGAGTGGTGGCGTATACAAGGGCGTGCTCGTGGGGTCCAGCGGTTACTTCACCATTGTCCTGCAGGGTGGGCAAAAGCAGATACGGGTGACGATGGACGGGGAGACCAGGACGTTGACCACAACGGCATTGGAAAGTTGGTCCAGCGGTGAACTTATCAAGAACGCGTTGTTTGTTTCCGGTGATTGGCAAGCAACCTTCAGTGTGGGTATCGCCGGAAGTTCCCCTTCCGCAAACTTCACCATTCCTGGCCATCCCAACCTTCAGGCCGTTGTCTTGAAGGAGCTTTCCAACGCACAGGTTCGGGCTTATGAAGGTCAATACTCCGGCAGTTCTTCCGGAACGTGGAACTTTATTGTTCAAGGACAGGCGTTGACTGGCGTGAGTCGCTCGGCGGATGGAGGCACAGCCAAGACTTTTTACGGCCTGGTTGACGGGAATTCCATCGCCCTGGACGTTATCAACGGGTCGGGGACCATCTCCGGCGACAACGTTTCTGGTTCCTGGTCCGATCCCGGCACGGGAGGTTCTGGTACCTGGACTGGAAAGCGATCGATGTAATTCACCCGCTTTCTGAAGGAAGTGCTAACTTGAGAAACCATGGCCAATTCGAAGAAACTCGTTTTCGTTGTTGAAGACAACCCTGTTCAGCAAAAGCTTCTGCGGGTGCATTTTGAAGAGACGCTCGGAGATTTCGAGGTGAGAATTTTTTCAAAGCCCGATGAACTGATGAGTCACCTGGGCGAGAAACCTTACGCGGTGGTACTCGATCATTTCTTTGAAGGTCAAAAGCAGACTGGTCTGGATTACCCGACGGCCTTGCGCCAGCATCATAAGCATATTCCGGTCATCTACCACACAACCCTGGATGATGACGGTATACGCAAGCAAGTTATGGGGCTTGGTGCCGAGATGTACATTATCAAAGACTCAGCCTCCCTGGTGCGTCTGCGTACGGCACTGGACAATATCAAAGAGAAAGAAAGTAAGCGGGGGATTTTCAGCAAGTTGTTTGGCCGCTAGGAAGCGGTTGTGACGGGGAGCACACGCTGAATGGTATGCTGGTATACCAGAACCATCTTAGCCCCTGGGGATAACAATCGTAAAACGACTTCCTTTTCCTTCTTCGCTTTCAGCAAGGAATTTTCCACCGGCGTGTCCCAGGTATTCGTTAACGAGGGATAGTCCAACGCCGGCACCGGTTTCCCGACCGGTACCTTCCCGACTCGCCGTTTGCCGGTTGGCGAGAATGGTCTCCATTGTATCGCGGTCCATTCCCACCCCATGGTCAGTGACCTTCAGGTGAATTTCTGACGGTTGAGCCTCCATGGTGATTTCAATGACTCCTCCTTCGTGAGAGAATTTAATGGCGTTGGCTATCAGGTTGCGCAAGGCTAAGTGCAAGATGTTCTTGTCCCAGTAGACCTTCGTTGGCGCTTCCACCTGCGATTTCAGCGCGATCTTCTTGATGGCTGCGGTTGAGCGGAAGAGTGCGAGGTTTCTTTCTACCAGCTCGTGGAGGTCAAACTCCTCTCGTTTGTGTTGTGCACCCTTGAGCTGGGAGGATGTCCAGACCAGGATGTTTTCAACCAGCAGGTTTGTGCTTCCCAACTGCCCCTGGATTTGTTTGGAAAAGTGGGAGAACTCATCGGGTTGAATGTGCCCCTGGTTGTACAGATCCAGCATTCCCTGGAGTGTATTCAACGGGCTTCGCACATCATGTGAGATTACCGACAACAGCCTGTCGCGCACATCGGTGGCGGTCCGCAATTCACGGGTCCGTTCGTGTACAATTCCTTCCAGGTTGACGTTCATGATTTCCAGCGCTTTGTGCGAGAGCGCCTGGTGATTGGCCAGCAAGTACACCTGGAAGAGCAGGAAGACCAGTACGCCAAGTTCAACATAATACATGTTGGGAATATCGAGCGCGATGAGGGCGGAATTCTTCATGATCTCGAGCAGAATGAACGGAAAGCTGACGGCGACACCGAGCAGGATGATCTTGGCGTCCCACTCACCACCTTTCCAGGCCCGCGCGATGGCATGAAATGCATAGAGAAAGGCAAGCAGATAGGACACGTGTACGAGTTCGAGAACCAATCCAAACGTGACTTGGGTGGTGATGATGACCAGGCCCGTAGCCAATGCCCCGGCAATTACAAAGATGATCAGCAGCTTCCGGTTAGCATAG
>JAYRXB010000159.1:0-3943 GCA_041917735.1 Cyclobacteriaceae bacterium | reverse complement strand
TAAGTGCATAGGACAGAAACAGTCGCGTTTGGGCCCGGGTGATCGCAACATAAAATAGCCTGCGCTCTTCCTCCAGTTCCGAACGACTGCTGAGCATCATTTGGGACGGAAAAAGATCCTCTTCCATGCCGGCGATATACACATACCGGAATTCCAATCCTTTGGCCATGTGGATGGTCATCAGGGTGACTTTTTCCGGGTCTTTGTCCTTGTCTTCATCCTGGCCCGTGATCAACGACACTTCCTGCAGGAAAGAACCCAGGCTCTTGTCGGTTCGCTCCGGGTCATCGGTAAACTCTTTGATGGCGTTGAGCAATTCCTGGATGTTTTCGAACCGGCTAAGACCTTCCACGGTTTTGTCGGCATACAGCTCGCGCAACAACCCGGACCCTTTCGCTATTTCGGACGCTGCATCGTAGGCATCCATGCGTTCGATGTCAACGTGGAATCGCTTGATCATGGCGACAAAATCATCGATACGGCCCGCAGCCTGGCTGCCTACAAAGGCGGTGGCATTTTGCAGTACATCCCAGATGGAAATGGCATGATCGTTGGCGGCCACAATAATCTTGTCGACCGTGGAGTCGCCGATGCCACGCTTGGGCAGGTTGATGATCCGGCGAAAGGACGCCTCATCCTGTTGGTTCAGGGAGAACCGAAGGTAGGCGAGGAGGTCCTTGATTTCCTTCCGCTGGTAGAAGGAGAGCCCTCCAACGACCTTGTACTTAATGTTCATCCGCCGGAGCGCTTCTTCGATAGCGCGGCTCTGGCTGTTGGTCCGGTAGAGGATCGTGAAGTCGCTGAACTTCAACTGGTGCTGCATCTTTTCTTCGAATATGGACGTGGCGATCAGCTTGCCCTCCTCGTTGTCAGAAACGGCCTTGATCAGTTCGATCTGGTGTCCCTCTTCATTCTCCGTCCACACCGCCTTGGGCAACTGGGCCTTGTTCTTTGCAATGACCGAGTTGGCGGCTTGCACAATATTTTTTGTTGACCGGTAGTTCTGTTCCAGCTTAATAATCCGGAGGTCCGGATAGTCTTTCTCGAAGTTGAGGATGTTGGTGATGTCAGCCCCGCGAAAGGCATAAATGCTTTGTGCATCATCGCCGACGACGGCAATATTCTGGCTAACCGAGGACAGCTTCCGGATGATAAAGTATTGGCAGAGGTTCGTATCCTGGAACTCATCGACGAGGATGTACCGGATTCGATGCTGGTATTTATTGAGGACCTCGAGGTGCTCCCTGAACAGCTTGTCGGTATTGAAGAGCAAATCGTCGAAGTCCATGGCACCCGACTTGAAACACCGCAGGGTGTAGTTCTTGTAGATGTTGCCGATTTCAGGCCGCATGTTGGCGGCATCGTCGCCCATCAGCATGGGATTCGACAAGTATTCCTGCCAGGAAACCAACCGGTTCTTGGCGCCCGAGATGCGGTTGTAGACCACGTTGGCTTTGTACTGCGTCTCATCCAGGCCCATCTCCTTGACGACCTGCTTGATGAGCGTCTTGGAGTCGTCGGTGTCGTAGATGGTGAAGCTGTTGGGGTAGCCGAGCAGGTGGGCTTCGGCCCGGAGGATGCGTGCAAATACGGAGTGAAAGGTACCCATCCAGAGGTTTCGGGCATCAAGGCCGGCTACGCGCTCAATACGGTCACGCATCTCCTTGGCGGCCTTGTTGGTAAATGTGAGGGCCATGATATTGAATGGATCAACACCCTTGGACTGAATCAGGTGGGCAATGCGGTAGGTAAGGACACGGGTCTTGCCCGAACCAGCTCCCGCGATAATCATGCAAGGGCCCTCCGTATGAACAACGCCTTCGTGCTGAGGAGGGTTGAGGTGCGCTAAATAATCCATTCAAAAAATCCGTGCAAGTTAATCCCGCCCGGGTAATGATGTTGACGGTTTCCCTGATAAATTTCGGAATGTCATTGCCGGAATTCCTGATAACGGACAAGAGGGAGTCATTTCGGAGCCGCTGGTTTCGAAGGCTGATGAATCTTTACCCGATGTATTTTGGAACGGGAGGAAAGATACTCTTCTGGTCGTCAGATTCTTCCGAGGTTCACCTCCGCCTGGGATTGAACCTGTGGACGCGCAATTACGTCGGAACAATCTTTGGGGGCAGCCTTTTTTCGGCTTCGGACCCCTTTTATATGCTGATGTTGATGAAGCAGTTGGGCAGCCGTTACGTGGTTTGGGATAAGACGGCCCATATCCGTTTCAGGAAACCGGGTCGTGCCAGGATATATGCAGTGTTGCGCATACTACCGGATGAACTTGACCGAATTCGGGAGGAAGTAAAGGCCAACGGACACGCGACCAAGACATTTTCTATCCGGTGGATGGACAAGCAGGGGGCAGTATATGCGGAGATTGAGCGGCAGTGCTATATTGCCGACAAGTCATTCTATGAAAAGCGCAAAGGCGAAACGCAAAAAGCCAGGTTCTAAGCCGAAGAAAGTCATGATGCAAGTAGGAGAGGTTCTGGTATCCGATGAAGTAAAGTCGGTGGAGTTTGTTTGCCACCTGGAGAAGTGCAAAGGTGCTTGCTGTGTGGAGGGCGAGTTGGGCGCACCCCTTGACGAGGATGAACTTCCGGTCATGAAGGAGATTCAGCAAGCGGTGATGCCGTACCTCACGGCTGAAGGCAAGAAGGCTATCGCCGAGCAGGGCCCCTACCTGCTGGACGAGGACGGCGACTACTCAACGCCTACCATCGGCGGCCGCGAGTGTGCCTATGCGCATTACGACGCCAAGGGCGTGCTGAAATGCGGCATTGAGCAGGCTTACCTGGATGGCAAGATCACATACCGCAAACCGATCTCCTGTCATTTGTATCCCATACGCATTACCAAGAAGAAGGATTTTGAGGCAGTGAACTACCACAAGTGGAGCATCTGCTCGGATGCCTGTACGTTGGGCAAGTCGTTGCAGGTACCCTTATATAAGTTCTTGAAGGATCCGCTCATCCGGAAGTACGGCGAGGCCTGGTATGCCGATCTGGTAAGCCAGATTGAGGCGTTGGAAGCCAACAAAAAAAGCCGCTCGAAGTGAGCGGCTTTTTTGATTGAAGGGTTTCGTCGGATTACTCGGCGACTACATTCACCTTCACTTCGTGCTTCACTTCCTTGTGAAGATCGAGGTGGGCTGTGTAGGTACCCAGTTCCTTCGGTTGTTCCTTGAAGGAGATCTTACGGCGATCTACGTCAAATCCTTTGGCCTTGAGGGCTTCAGAGACCTGCAGGCTGGTGATGGCGCCGAAGATCCGGCCGGTTTCGCCGGCTTTGGTCTTCAGTTCAACCACGGTTTCGCCAATTCGCTGGGCCAGCGATTCAGCCTCCGACTTGATCTTCTCTGCCTTGTGCGCCATTTGGCGAACGTTCTCGGCAACCATGCGCTTGTTGGCTTCGGTAGCCACCAGCGCCACGCCGTTCGGGATAAGGTAGTTCCTTCCGTACCCGGCTCTCACCTTCACGATGTCGTTCTTGTATCCAAGACCGCTGACATCCTGTTTCAAAATTACTTCCATGGTGTATTCGGGTTCTGGTTATTTCAATGCATCACCCAGGTAAGGCAGCAACGCGATGTGGCGCGCACGCTTGATGGCCTGGGCTACTTTCTTCTGGTACTTCCAGCTGTTGCCGGTCAGGCGGCTGGGGAGGATTTTACCCTGTTCGTTGATGAACTTCATCAGGAAGTCAGGGTCTTTGTAGTCGATGTACCGGATTCCGTTCTTTTTGAAGCGGCAGTACTTGGGCTTCATTTCAGCCCGCTTGATGGGTTCGTTTACGAGTGTCATTCGCGTACCTCCTCTCTCTCACGTTTAGGTTGTTGTGCTTTAGCCCCTTTGTTCCTGTTGAACTCACCCTTGCGCCGGCGGTTGTTGTATTCAACCGCAAACTTGTCAAGGCTGGTGGTCAGAAAGCGCATGACTGACTC
>JAYRXB010000158.1:0-4322 GCA_041917735.1 Cyclobacteriaceae bacterium | reverse complement strand
GGGCACCTGCCGCCCGAATGATTGACAACGTGGCGTCCATGATCTCCGGGCCAATACCGTCTCCTTTAGCAACTGTGATGCGTTTCATGATGGGTTGGTTAATCCTTTCCGCAAACATCGGCATCGGCTGTCATTAGTTTTTATTTAACTTTATAGCATCTTACATAAACATTATTTATGCATTTCACACTCAACCAACTTCGGGTATTCCTCCGGGTCGTCCACACCCGAAGCGTAACCCGGGCAGCAGACGAATTGCACCTCACCCAACCTGCGGTTTCCATCCAATTGAAAAATTTCCAGGGGCAGTTCGACGCCCCGCTCCTGGAGGTGGTCAATAAGAAGATCTACGTAACTGACTTCGGTCGCGAAATCGCCGAAGCTGCCGACAAGATTCTGGCCGAGGCCCACGCCATCAGTTACAAAATGCAGGCACACCAGGGTGAACTCACTGGCCGGCTGAAGTTTTCCATCGTTTCAACGGGGAAATACATTGCCCCCTACTTCATAACCGATTTCATGAAACGGCATCCTGGGATCGAGTTGGTGATGGATGTGACCAACAAAGCCCACGTGGTAGCCAGCCTGGAGCGCAACGAAGTGGATTTCTCGCTCGTGAGCGTGGTGCCCGACGGAGTCTCCATTCACAAACTGGACCTGATGCAGAACAAACTCTACCTCGTAGCAAACTCGGAACATAAAGTCAGTCAGCGCATACACGACAAGTCCATGTTTGCCACATTGCCATTGATCTACCGGGAACAAGGGTCAGGCACCCGCCACGTGATGGAGCGCTACATCCGGCTCAACCGACTTCCGGTTCAGAAGAAAATGGAATTGACAAGCAACGAGGCTGTGAAGCAAGCCGTTATTGCAGGGTTGGGCTGTTCGATCATGCCCCTCATTGGAATTCGAAACGAGTTGCAGAACAAGCAACTCCAGATCCTACCCATTAAGGGCTTCCCGATACAATCCACCTGGTCCCTGATCTGGCTCAAGGGAAAAAAGCTCTCGCCCGTCGCCGCGGCTTACCTCAGCCATATCCGGAAGGAAAAGCAAAACATCATCCGGGATAAATTTGAATGGGTGGAGAAATATGGGTAGGTAAGCTTGCCTGCCAGAAAACAAAAATCCCACCTCTCGGCGGGATTTCTTGTGGGCCTGCAGGGATTCAAACCCCGACTCTTCTGATCCGTAGTCAGATGCTTTATTCAGTTAAGCTACAGGCCCTTACCGGATTCGGATGACCGAAATCGGACCGCAAAGTTAATAGAATCCCCGTCTCAGCAAAAAATTGCACTGGCCTTGGTCCATTACAACCTATTTACCTCCCACCCGGGATTCCGGCCAAACGGCTACCCGGCCACTTGACAACACATCACCCTACTCGCAGCAACCCGTCCAGGTCCCCCTTCACACTACCATTTTGCCCCTCGCCCAAAAAGCCTATTTTTGGGGCTTCAAATTCGAGAACAAGCAATGGCATTACGCGTGATGGCCCTGCTCATCCTGGTAGGGGTAGCTAACCTCTCCCTGGCGCAGGACGTGCAGGAGGCACAACCCGAGAAGAAAAAGAACTGGAAGCCCGATATTCCGGGGTCCATCATGGTGGAATTTGGATGGAACTTCAAGAATGGCGTCGTTCCGGCCGACTTCCAGAAAAGCTGGTGGGGATCGCGCACACTTAATGTGTATTACCATTATCCCTTTCGCCTGCTCAAGTCAAGGTTCAGCTTCAATCCCGGTATCGGACTAAGCCTCGAGCGTTGGAAGTTTACCAATAACTATACCCTGCCTTTTGAAGCAGATCCGGATGGCACCTACCCCCTGGTGCCCGCCTCTGATACGTATCCTGGCACCATCCAACGGTCGTTTCTGGTCAACAACTACATCGAAGCTCCCCTCGAGTTGCGGTACGACACCAACCCGGACGATATCGCCCGCAGTTTCAACGTGTCGCTCGGATGGCGGATCGGTATCCTGTACGACTCCTTTACCAAGGTTGACTACACCCACAACGGGGAAGACAAGACGGTAAAGGATAAACAATGGCACGGCATGGATCAGTGGCGGCAAGCAGTGTACCTGCGGGCCGGTTATGGCGGATTTGGCGCCTCGGTTTACTACAACTACACCCCGATGTTTGCCCCCGGCAAAGGACCCGAGAAAACCCAGATGAACTCCGTCACCGTGACGCTTTTTGTCAACGGGTTCTAAGACCTGCTCTACTTCCCCAAGAAAACTGGCTTACGCTTTTCCAGGAACGCCTTTACGCCTTCCTGGTGATCGTACGTCGATCCCGCCGTCTCCTGGCAATAGGCTTCGTAGTCAAGCATGTCGTCCAGGTCGGATGTAGCCGCCTTGTTCAACATCTTCTTGATGATCCCGATCGCTTTCGTGGGCGCGTTCGCGAAATAGTCCGAGTACTCTTTTACGGCAACATCCAACTGATCAGCCGGCACCACCTTGGTGACAAGTCCCAGTCGAAAAGCTTCCTGGGCCTTCACCTTGCTGCCCATAGTGCACAACTCAAACGCCTTCGACATGCCGACCAGCCGAGGCAGAAAATAACTTGAACCCGAATCGGGCACCAGGCCAATGTTGATAAAAACCTCGATCAGGGTGGCCTCTTCAGATGCAATAATCATGTCTGATGCCAGGGCCAGCGAACAACCCGCTCCTGCCGCCACACCGTTGAGCCGGCACAGGATCGGCTTGGGCAGCGAGCGCATCTGCCGGATGATCGGGTTATACCGGCGATGGAGTGAATCGAGAAACGACCGCTTCTGCCCGCCGGAGGCTTTCAGGTCCTGACCGGAACAAAAGGCCTTGCCGGCACCGGTCAGCACGACCACCCGCACCGCGGCATCCTTCGCACAAGCCTTGAGCGCATCCTGCATCTCAAAGGTGATCTCATCATTGAGCGCGTTGTAAACGTCCGGGCGGTTCAGCATGATGGTGCCGACACCGTCTTTTACTTCGTACGAGAGGAATTGATAAGCCATAGTGAGGTGTTGAGGTGCTGAGGTGTTGAGGTATTGAGGTTCTAAATATAAAACATCAAAACAGAATGATCATCCCGAAAAACCCTACCAGGAAGCCCAGGGCTGCGCCATAGCCCACCTCGCGGAGGGTATGCACTTGCAGGTAGAGCCGGGCTGACATGACCAACCCAGCCAGGACAAAAAGAAGAACCAGCGGGTAGAGCAATGTCCCTTCGCCAGCCTTATTCAAAGGCATAATGATGCCGAGTGCCCCGCCCATCGCCAGGCTATGGATGCTGATCTTGAAAAAGAACGTCATCACCGTAGCAACCACGGTCAGTGCCGTGGCGATGAGCATGATCTTGTTGAAATTCACATTCACACTCACCTTATAGTAAAACATCGCACATACCACGCCATAGAAGACCGTGATCATCAGGAACGGCAGTAAGCGGTCCTTCCGCTTTTCCATCTCCAGGGAGCGAATGGTGCCAAAGGCTTTGAGCAACACAATGTTGGCCGCGGGAAAAACAAACGTGATGAGTGCCACAAAACCGGCAAAACGCCAGGTAGCGGCGGCGGGGATGAGCAAAAACCGCGGCATCAGGAACCCGAGAAGGATCACCAGGTAGGTCAGAAACAGCAGCGGGTGAAACAGGTAGGAAACCAGTCGGGCAGCCAGGCGCATGGGATCAGTTATAATTCTTTACGCAAACGGGCAACCGGGATATTGAGTTGCTCCCGGTACTTTGCCACTGTCCGCCGGGCGATGTTGTACCCCTTCTGGTTGAGGATCTCTTCAATCTTCTCGTCCGAAAACGGCTTGTTCTTGTCCTCGCCCTCGATCAGTTCCTGGATGATCTTCTTGACCTCCCGGCTGCTGACCTCCTCCCCGGAGTCGGTGCTGATCCCCTCGGAGAAAAAGTATTTGAGGGGGTAAATCCCGAAGTCGGTCTGGATGCTTTTGCTGCTGGCCACCCGGCTCACGGTAGAAATATCCATCCCGATTCGCTCGGCGATGTCTTTCAGGATCATCGGCCGCAGCTTTGTTTCGTCGCCTTCCAGGAAATAGTCGTACTGAAAATCAATGATGGCCTGCATGGTCCGCATCAGCGTCTGCTGGCGCTGCTTGATGGCGTCGATGAACCACTTGGCGGAGTCCAGCTTTTGCTTCACAAACGTGACGGCCTCCTTCAACTTCTTGTCCTTCTTATCGCTTTTATCGTAGGCCTTGAACATCTCGGTATACGACCGGCTGATGCGCAGCTCCGGCGCGTTGCGGGAGTTCAACGAGAGCTCCAGTTTGCCAGTGTTGTTGTGAAGGATGAAATCGGGGAT
>JAYRXB010000157.1:0-9931 GCA_041917735.1 Cyclobacteriaceae bacterium | reverse complement strand
GCAGATACCGGTTCATACGGGGGCGTGGCAGGCATGGTTCGTCAAGTTAACGGACCCGGGGCAAAAAGAAAAAGGCCGGACACATCCGGCCTTTCACATGACGCAGGCATGAGCCTATACGGCGATACCCAGGGGTGAAATTACTTGGCGTTGTGCGGCGGTAACGATCCGAATCCCTTTCTTGATCGTCGTCTCCGATACATGATGTTGCGAGGCCAACAGGCGCACCGATTCGCGATACGTTTTGCCCTGCATCTTCAAGTCCATGTAGTCTTCGTAGTACTGGATGTAAGACAGGATGGTCGTGCTGACCACGCGCGTCCGAACCAGGTAATCGATAGTGCCGTTGTGATACAATTCCATCAGGGATGTCATAGCTCCTCCTTTTTCTCTCTAGTACAGGAATAAGTGTGCCAAGCCCCAAATCAGGCCAATTTTGAGGTTTTCGACGAAAATTAGTCCAAGTTTGGACCTCCTTGTCTCAAATTGAGACAAAACTTTCATCGGTCAGGTTCGTTGCTAATCGTCACCAAACCCCGCAAAAACATGAGCGAAATCGATCGGATTGTCCGGATGCTGACCAAGACGTTTGACAAGGGGGCCTGGCATGGCCCGACGGTACGTGAAGTGCTGCAAAACGTGAAGGCTACCCATGCGCATGATCGGGCCGGGGCAAGTCACTCCATTGTGGAACTGGTGCTGCACATGGCCAGCTGGAGACAGTTTGCAATACGACGGCTGCTGGGCGATGGAGCTTATGAGGTTAACCCCGAGATGAACTTCCCTTCGGTAGAGAACCGCTCTTGGGAGGAAGCAAAGGAACAACTTGAAGAAAGCCAGCGCGAGCTGATCAAAGCGGCCCGCGCTTTCCCGGAAGATCGGCTCGGAGAACTTGTGCCCAGCAGCAGTTACAAGTACACCTACTACACCCTGCTTCATGGCATTATCCATCACGACCTCTACCACATCGGGCAAATTCAACTGATCCTCAAGGCCAATGAATCGAAACCCTAAGTGCCTGTAAGCATTGGGGTTAGCGGAGGCTAACAAGCGTTCTTAAGCAACCCGTAGAATTTTTTTCTGTGATGCGGCTTGGATTATTCAGGGCCGTCGACGTTATCTTTGTGCACGTTCTTTAAAATTTCGCTTATCCAGAAAGGCAGAGGGAAATGGCCCGATGAAGCCTTGACAACCTGGTCCCGTTTCGATGGGAACAAGGTGCCAAATCCAGCCTCGACACCAGTCGGGGAGAGATAAGTTAGAAACAGCTTTCGAATAACCTTTACTGGAAACACGCAAGCTCTTCTGATTTGTCGGAAGAGCTTTTTGCTTTTTCCGGAATGCCCTTCGGGTAAGTGATGATGTTAAACCAAAACAAAAATCACTGCCATGGGCAAGACTACACAACTCATCCACTCCGTTCCGGTTGACCAACTCACCGGATCCATTTCCGTTCCGATTTACCAGACGGCCACCTACGTCCAGGAAGCGCCAGGTGTAAACAAAGGGTATGACTACGGACGGTCTAACAACCCTACCCGCCACGCACTCGAGCAAATCGTGGCAGGCCTGGAAGGGGGCCGCGCCGGTTTTGCTTTTGCTACCGGCCTTGCGGCAATCGATGCAGTGCTCAAACTGCTTCGCGCCGGTGACGAGATCGTAGCCGTTGACGACATCTACGGCGGGGCGTACAGGCTCTTTACCCATATCTATGAGAAATTTGGAATCCGCGTAACATACGTAGACACCACCCGCGTGGAGGATGTGGCAGCGGCTGTGACCGAGAAGACACGCCTCGTGTGGCTCGAGTCGCCAACCAATCCCACACTAAAGATTTCGGACATCGAAAAGATTGTTGCCATAGCCCACGCGAAAGGTGCGCTGGTGGTGGTCGACAATACGTTTGCTTCACCCGTCGCGCAACAGCCGCTGCGTCTCGGTGCTGATATCGTGGTGCACAGCGGCACGAAATACCTTGGCGGCCACTCTGATCTTGTGGCGGGACTTGTGATCGTAAACCAGTCAGAACTGGCTGAAAAGATCAAATTCATTCAGAATGCTTCCGGCGGAATTCTGGGACCCCAGGATTGCTGGCTGCTCATCCGCGGCATCGAGACGGTTACCCTGCGCGTGGAACGTCAGTGCCGTACGGCGCTGAAAGTCGCGGAATTCCTTGACGGCCAGGAAGAGGTGGCGGAAGTGTTCTACCCAGGTCTTCCAACCCATCGCAATCACACCGTCGCCGCCAGGCAGCAATCTGGGCTATTCGGCGGGATAGTCTCCTTCTCACTCAAGGAAAATACCGAAGAAGCTGCCGTACGGTTCGTGACCGCAACGACATATTTCAAGCTGGCGGAAAGCCTGGGTGGTGTGAAAAGCCTGCTTTGTCACCCGGCGCAAATGACCCATAAGTCCATCCCCCGGGAAAGGCGCCTGCAGTCGGGTATAGCAGATTCACTGATTCGCCTGTCGTGTGGAATTGAGGATGCGGAAGACCTTGTTGCGGACCTGAAGCAGGCATTCCGCAGCATTCGAAGCGCCCGCCCCGTTACTCAACTCGAAAATACACTGGCATGAGCAAGCGACTTACCTTGGGTGTATTTGGTTTTGGGTGCGTTGGCCAGGGGCTCTACCGGGTGCTTCAGGAGACAGAGGGATTGGAAGCCGAGATCAAGAAAATCTGCATCAAGCATCCGGAGAAAGCAAGGGTGCTCCACGCCGGATTCTTTACGACCAACCCGCACGACCTGCTTGACGCTGCGGACATTGATGTAATTGTTGAGTTGATTGACGACCCGGAGGCCGCGTGGCTGATTACCCAGGATGCTGTTCGGCGCGGCAAGCATGTCGTCACCGCCAACAAGCGTATGGTGGCCGCACACCTGGATGAGATCCGGGTGTTGCAGAAAGACTACAATCGATCGATACTGTATGAGGGAGCGGTGTGCGGCAGCATCCCCATCATCCGAAACCTGGAGGAATACTACGACAACGATCGGATCAACCGCATCGAGGGAATCGTCAACGGGAGCACGAACTACATCCTGACAAAGGTTGCTGAAGAAGGAAGGTCCTATTCGGATGCCTTGCAGGAAGCGCAACGGTTGGGTTTCGCGGAGTCCGATCCAAGTCTTGATGTGAAGGGATTTGACGCGTCGTTCAAACTTTCGATTCTACTTACGCACGCCTTTGGATTGCGGGTGAGACCCGAGGAGATTGTCCGCATCGGCATCGACAAGTTGTCCGATGATGACCTGGCCTATGCCCGGGAAAACGACTTGCGCATCAAGTTGGTCGCCGGGGGTTATCGCCAGGAGAACCGGGTCTTTGCCTGGGTCGCCCCGAGATTCGTGGCTCCAGGCGAACCGCTCTACGGCGTTCGCGGTGTATTCAATGCCGTATCGGTAGAGGGATTGTTTGCCGAGGAACAGCTCTTTGTCGGCAAGGGAGCCGGAGGAAACCCAACCGGTTCAGCGGTACTTTCGGACATATCCGCCCTCCGGTACGACTACCAGTATGCGTTCCGGAAGGCGGAGAAACCGGCACAGCCCTTCTTCTCCAACGATGCCGTCATCGGGGTGCGCGTAGGTTGTAATCCCCGAACTCACATCTCACCGCTCGATTTTGTTCACTTTGAGGGGGGGCTCCGCACGCGGGATTGGCACCAACTGGAGGGGCAAATATCCCTGGAAGTGTTCGCAGATTGGTCCCGCCGCGACGACTTGAGCCTGGTTCTGCTTCCTGGAGCCTGCCCCAAGCCTTGGAAACAGGTTAAACAGCATGAAATGGAGGCTGCCTAAACCGGGCTTTTTCGGGGTCATCTGCACCGATTTTAAGCCCACGTCAATATATTTGTGGTCTTAATTCTGAACGGCATGCTCCCCATAGTTTCTACGTCCATTATCGCCTTTACCCTCGTTATTCTATTGTTGGTCATTCTCCTCCTGTATGCACAGAAGAAGTTGGTCCAGTCGGGCCCGGTGAAAATCAGCATCAACGGGGAGAAAGTGTTGACCGTGTCAGCAGGAAGTTCACTTCTGTCGACGCTGGCCAATGAGAAGATTTTCCTCCCGTCGGCCTGTGGTGGCGGCGGAACCTGCGCCATGTGCAAGTGCGTGGTGGAGGCCGGAGGTGGCGATGTGTTGCCCACGGAATTGGGGCACCTGTCCCGGCAGGAGCGCAAAGAGAATGTTCGCCTCGGTTGCCAGGTGAAGGTAAAGCAAGACCTCACCATCCGCATCCCGGAAGAAATATTTGGTATAAAGAAGTGGGAGTGCGAGGTGGTGTCCAACTACAACGTCTCCACATTTATCAAGGAGTTTGTGGTGAAGTTGCCTCCGGGCGAAACACTTAAGTTCGAGGCGGGTGGATACATCCAGATTGACGTGCCTCAGATTACGGTCGACTACAAGACGATGGATATTGCTCCCCACCCGGACCTCGGGCACAAGCCCGATGTTTTCAGGTCCGATTGGGACAAGTTCAAATTGTGGGACCTGAAGATGAAAAACGATGAGCCCATTTTCCGGGCTTACTCCATGGCCAATCACCCGGCCGAAGGGAACATCGTGATGCTCAACATTCGTGTGGCCACGCCCCCTTGGGATCGTCAGAACAATAAGTGGATGGATGTGAACCCGGGAATCTGCTCGTCATACATTTTCTCGCGCAAGCCGGGCGACAAAGTCACGATCTCGGGCCCTTACGGGGAATTCCACATCAATCCTACCCAGCGCGAAATGATTTACGTCGGTGGTGGAGCCGGCATGGCACCGCTTCGCGCGCAGATCTTCCACCTCTTCCATACCGAAAAGACCAAGCGTAAGGTGTCCTATTGGTATGGTGGACGATCCAAAAAAGAACTCTTCTACACCGAGCACTTCCGCAACATTGAAAAGGACTTCCCGAACTTCAAGTTCTATATCGGATTGTCAGAACCACTTCCGGAAGACAACTGGAAGATCAAGCAAAACCTGGATTATGCCTCCGGCGATGGTTACGTGGGCTTCATACACAAATGCTTGTTTGACAATTACCTGAAGAACCACGATGCACCGGAAGATGTGGAATTCTACCTCTGTGGTCCGCCCATGATGAACGCGGCCGTACTCAAGATGCTCGACGAAATGGGCATACCCAAGGAGAATATCCGGTTTGACGACTTCGGGGGCTAAACTTCCTGGATGCCATTTGAAAGAACCTTCCGGATTGCTTCCGGAAGGTTTTTTAGTTCCTATGGGTTAGCTTTGGTAAACTGAATGCCATGGATCTGACCTTGTTCTTCTCCCCCATAGAGGAATCCATCTATTCATCTGCGACGCCTGTTTCATCTTTCTTCCATAACATCAGGGCCTATACCGAGAAGATGCCCGATTACTCCGGTGCGCACATTGCACTGATTGGTGTCAATGAGACCCGGGGAGCCGGCCATCACCCCGGGGCACTGAGTGCTCCGGACGAAATCCGCCGCAAATTGTACGACCTCAAGAAGGGATCGGGCCCTTACCGCATCGTGGATTTGGGGAACCTGAATCCCGGGGTTGACCTGGATGAGACGTATGTTCGGTTGAGTGAGGTTTGCCGGATGCTCCTGGAAAAAAATGTGCTGCCGGTAATCCTGGGCGGAACACACGACCTGGACTATGGCCAATATTGCGCCTACGAGGGATTTGAGAAATTGGTGAGCATGCTCAACGTCGACGCTTTTCTTGACCTGGAAGACAGGCATGGCGTTGCGGCGGACCGACGGCACCTGCACCGGATACTGCTGCATGAACCGAACTACCTGTTGAGTTATACACACCTGGCCTATCAGACGTACCTGATTGACCCGGCCTCCATTGGCGTGCTGGAGAAATTGTATTTCGAGGCCTTTCGGGTAGGACAGATGCGAACAAAGCTTTCGGAGATGGAGCCGGCCATCCGTCAGGCCGATATGCTCTCGTTTGATATTTCGGCCATTCGTTCAGCCGATGCACCGGGGTGCGACCGGGCCCAACCGTTTGGACTGATGGGAGAAGATGCCTGCCAGATTGCGTGGTACGCGGGAATGAACGAAAAGCTCAGCTCGTTGGGTGTTTATGGCTACAGTCCCGGCATGGACGATTCGCACCACAAAACGGCGGCAGTCATTGCCACCATGGTTTGGTACTTCGTTGAAGGGTATTACCACCGTAAGAACGAGCAGGATTTTCGCAGCAACGATTTTACGAAGTTCACGGTATCGATGCCGGGTGAACCGGACACGTTGATATTCTACAAGAGCCGGTTCACGGAGCGGTGGTGGATGGAAATTCCCGGAAGCGGAAAGTCGGCGTACAGCCGATCAAGCATAGTTCCTTGCAGTTACACCGATTACCAGACTGCAACCGCCGGTGAACTTCCGGATCGGTTCATCACCGCGCTGGGTAAGCTCTAAGTCAGTTCGGCAATAACGGTTCTGCCCCCCTTTGTCACATCGCCGATCTTGGCGGTGACTTTGGTGCCCGGTGGCAGGAAAATGTCCACCCGGGAACCGAATTTGATGAATCCGAATTCATCCCCTTGTTCGAGTTTGTCGCCTTCCTTGACATACCATTTGATGCGACGGGCGAGGGCTCCGGCGATCTGCCTGAACAGGATTTCGGTTCCCTGGGGCATGCGAACGGCAATCGAAGTCCGTTCATTTTCTGTACTCGACTTCGGGTGCCATGCTACCAGGTATTTGCCGGGGTGATACTTGAAGTAGCTGATTGTTCCGCCTACCGGCATGCGGTTGACGTGGACGTTGATGGGGGACATGAAAATGGACACCTGGGTGCGGCGCCCCTTCAGGTATTCCGGTTCATCGGCCTCTTCAATGACCACCACTTTGCCGTCGGCGGGCGCAAGGACCTGCTTTTCATTCTTCTTCACCTCAAATTGAGGGCTGCGGAAGAACTGGAGTATCAGCACATAGATAACAAGGCTGGCTCCAACCGCAATCTGCTGGAGGAGAAGTTGGTCGGGAAACAGGTACGTCAGGAGCCAGTTAAGTCCGAAAAGAACCACCAGCAGCACGAACAGGAGGGTACGGCCTTCTTTGTGAATGGTCATGCGTCAGCTATAAAATAATGAGGGCAAGCGGTAAAACTTGCCCTCAAAGGTATCAGAAAGATTTCAGTTCCATTAATAGCCGCCGCGGTACTTGTACGTTTTGGCCACTTTATCAATGGCAACCATGTAGGCGGCAATACGCATGGATACTTTGTATTCGGTAGCCACGCGGAACACGTTGTCAAACGCGTCCTTCATGATCCGGTCGCTGCGGCGGTTAACGCGCTCGGCCGTCCACTTGTAGCCGAGTCGGTTTTGCACCCACTCAAAGTAAGAGACCGTCACGCCGCCCGCATTGGCCAGGATGTCGGGTACAACACTAATGCCTTTTTCGTAGATGATGCTGTCAGCTTTGCTGGACGTAGGGCCGTTGGCACCTTCCACGATCAGCTTGGCCTGAATCTTCTTGGCATTGCTGACGGTGATAACGTCTTCCGTTGCGGCCGGAACCAGCACATCGACCGGGAGTGTGAGAATATCTCCGCCGCCGATCTTCTGGGCTTCGCTGAAGCCGTCGAGCATGCCCTTGTTGGCATCGCGGTATTTTACAGCCTTGTCAATGTCGATGCCGTTTTCGTTGTAGTAGGCACCTGAGAGATCACTTACGGCTACTACCTTGAGGCCTCGCTCCGCCAAAAGACGGGCAGCCCACATGCCTACGTTGCCAAAGCCCTGCACCGCGCAGGTAGCATTATAGGGATTGATCTTGAGCTTGCCCATGGCGGCGAGTGTAGTTACCATCACACCGCGTCCGGTGGCTTCGGTACGACCGAGTGAACCACCGAGAACAATCGGTTTGCCGGTAACGACCGCGTTAACGGTCATGCCGCGTGTGCGGGAGTATTCGTCCATGAGCCAGGCCATTTCACGGGGGCCGGTGCCCATGTCGGGAGCCGGAATGTCCTTATCAGCACCGAAAATGTCGACCATGGCCAGCGTATAGGCGCGCATCAGTCGCTCAATTTCTCCGGCTGACATCTCCCGCGGATTGCAGTTGACGCCGCCTTTGGCACCACCGTAGGGGATATCCACCACGGCGCATTTCCAGGTCATCCAGGCAGCGAGCGCTTTCACTTCATCCAGGTTGACATGGGTGTCAAACCGGATTCCGCCTTTGGAGGGTCCCAGGATGGTGGAGTGAATCACGCGGTATCCTTCAAACACGCGGATCGTTCCGTCATCCATCGTGACCGGCAGCGAGACAATGACTTGCCGTGCCGGCACCTTCAACACATTGTAGATTTGTTCTTCCAGGCCAAGCAATTGGGAGGCAGTCTGGAAACGTGACATCATCGCCTCAAACGGATTCTCCTTATCCAGTAGTGGGGCGGGTTCGATATAGGCCATGGTATGAAAATTAGTGTGGATTGTTTCCGTGCGTGACCAAACCTGGTGATGCTCGAAAACGGTTGCAAAGATATAGAATTAACTCATTGTGTGATGGTTCTGAGCGTTCCCCTGTGGATGGAGCAATTCTTCTCCGGGAAGCCAAAAAAGCCCAATAACCGATGGGTTTTCGAAGGATTGCAATAGATTGGTTTGTTCCCCCGGGAGGAAATCCGTCACCCCGAAGCGATCAGAAAATTTCCAGGAATGCCACGATAAAGGGTGCCGAAATGAGGAGGCCATCAAAGCGATCGAGGAAACCTCCATGCCCAGGCAACGCAGTGCCGGAATCCTTTATTTCAATGCTTCGCTTCAGCAGCGACTCGATGAGGTCGCCGTAGGTCCCACCTACAATAATGATGGCGCCCACCACCATCCACTGCCACGAACGAATGGTCGGCTCGTGTCCGATAGAAGAAAAGAAGTAGGGTAATCCGTACGCAAAAAGCATGGCCAGCAGGCCGCCGCCGATTACACCCTCCCACGATTTTTTGGGAGAGATCCGCTCGAAGAGTTTTCGTTTGCCGAAGAGCGTACCCGCAAAGTATGCGCCGGTGTCACTCGCCCAAAGAATGAACAGGCAACCGAAAATGATCTGGTAATCGTATTGCTGATTTTCGAAGGTGGCAATATTCAGCAACGCAAAGGGGACAGCGACGTAGAAGACTCCCAGGAAGGTGAAGGCGATGTTGGTAAAAGGCTTTCGCTCAAATTTCTTGTAGAGTTTGATCATGTAAACACACGATACCAGGGGAAAGATGACAAAGTAATAGCGGTAGGAGATGATGTCAGACTCAATGAAGAATGAAAGTGAAAAGACTACCAACCCGCTGATGGTTCCGAATGTTTTTTGAACCACCATGCCGTCCAGGCCGGCGAGCGCATAGAATTCACGAAGCGTAAGCAGGCAAATCAGGAAGAAAATCGCGAAGTAGGTCCACGGGCCATACAGAATGGCTGACACGATAACGGCCGCACCGAATAATGCCGTGATGAGCCGTTGGGTGAGGTTACTGTACTTCTGAATGGGTATCACGGGAAGAGGTCGGTGGAGTGAGATTTTTTTTGCAATAATACAGCAATCCGATCAGGAGCAATATGGCAACGAGCACGTAGGGCAGCGGGGCACTGTCTGTGCTTTCTACATCAAAGGAATGCACGCC
Organism: Cyclobacteriaceae bacterium; assembly: GCA_041917735.1. Taxonomy (GTDB): domain Bacteria; phylum Bacteroidota; class Bacteroidia; order Cytophagales; family Cyclobacteriaceae; genus ELB16-189. Next base: position 308 of record JAYRXB010000157.1, on the reverse strand, counting down.
AAGTTGTTTCAGGTAAATGGCCACTACCTGGATGCCATTGTTGAGGAAATGAAGGATCACCGGTATCCACAGGTTCCCCGACCAATGGTACAGGTACCCCAGTGCCGCGCCAAGAATCATGCGCGGGAAAAAACCGAAGAATTGCATGTGGAAGGCCGAGAACAGCGCAGCCGACAACCAAATGGCAACGTGCGGATTGCGAACAGCGCGCAGGAACTCATTCTGAATAAGCCCGCGAAAAACCAACTCCTCTCCCAGGGCGGGAACAATGGCGATGACCACGAATGCAAGGACAAACGATGCCGGCG
>JAYRXB010000156.1:0-9959 GCA_041917735.1 Cyclobacteriaceae bacterium | reverse complement strand
GTCGATCGGGACCATTTTCTCGATTTACCGCCGTCGAAGCCCGGTGGGTATGGCCATCCAGGAGGAGGATATCCTGCAGATGGGCACCGACCAGGTGGCGGCAGGCTATATCCTGTATGGTTCATCCACCATGCTCGTGTATACCACCGGCCATGGCGTAAATGGCTTCACCTATGAACCTACGCTGGGCGAATACTTCCTGTCACATCCGGACATGCGCATGCCGGAGGACGGAAAGATCTTTTCCATCAACGAAGGCCAGGCGCTTTCCTTTGCACCGTCCGTGACAAAGTACATCAATTACTGCAAGGAGAAAGGCTACACCGGCCGTTACATCGGCTCGCTCGTGGCTGACTTCCACCGCAACATGCTCAAGGGTGGAATCTACATTTACCCGGCCACGGCCAAAGACAAGAATGGCAAGCTGCGGCTCATGTACGAGTGCAATGCGCTGGCCTTCATCGCCGAGCAGGCAGGGGGCTTGGCCACCGACGGACAAAAGCGGGTTATGGAGATCAAGCCAACGGCGTTGCACCAGCGTACACCGTTTTATGTTGGATCGAAGAAGATGGTGGAGAAAGCCTGTTCCTACCTGGACTAGCTTTCCTTCTTGCTGACAGTCGCTTCAGCAAGGACTTCCGGTGCCGTTCTGCGTATAATCTCAAACCACTTCACCAGTTTCTTGATGTCGGACGGGTATACCCGGTCTTCATCGAAGTCGGGCAGCACCGACTTCAGAAAAGCGCGCAACTCCGCTGGGTCTGAGTCGCCGCCCACGCCGAGGTCACCGGGGAATTCCTTGTGAATCTTTTTGATCACGTCCGCCAAGGGGATTGTCCCTTCCTTGGTACGCGTATAAATGGAGATCTCGTCCAGCAAAGACATCTTCATGTTGGGGTTGGCCACCAACCGGGTTTTGGCCTCATCGAGTGATTCGAGAATCATTCCGGATTTTCCGGGTTTCACAACGCGGAAGAGTCCGCCCTTTCCCGAGATGCTGGCCAGTTCTTTCAATTCCATGGTTTTCAGGTTCGCGGCAAAAGTAACAATTATGGGGCAGACGGAAGCAACGTGGCGATATAGTCAAGCAACTCGTCTTTGCCCCGCCTGTCGGTTGCCGAAGTGGCAAACACGGGAGGGAATTCTTCCCACGCATCGGCCAGCTTCTTCTTCCAGCTCTGAATAGCAGCAGCCAGCGCGTTACGGGAGAGTTTGTCGGCTTTGGTGAAGACAATGCTGAACGGAAGGCCTTCCTGGCCCATCCAGTTGATGAACTCGACATCGATCTTCTGCGGATCCAGGCGAGGGTCGATCAGGATGAAAGTCGTGATTAAGTTCTGTCGCTTCTTCAGGTACGTGGTAATCATGGGCGCCCACGCCTGCGATTTGCTACGGCTCACACTGGCATATCCGTAACCGGGGAGGTCAACCAGGAACCAGGATCCGTTGATGAGGAAGTGGTTAATCGTTTGGGTCTTTCCCGGAGTGGAGGAGGTTTTGGCCAGATTCTTCCGGCTGACCAGCAAGTTGATCAAGGATGACTTGCCGACGTTGGACCGCCCGATGAAGGCAAACTCCGGCTTGTCCGCCGCAGGACATAGCACAGGATTGGTGTTGCTGACAACAAAATCGGCGGTTCGGATGTTCATGAAATAGACCGCAATATTACCCATAAGATCGTGGATCCCTTCCGCCATCGGGGAGGTTGTCGGTTAAAAGTCGTAAATCGTACCGCAAAAGCCAGAAGAATGGGTGTTGTTGTGCCATACAAGGAGGATCCGGGAGCCAAGAAGCAGCAAGTTGCCCGAATGTTCAACCGCATCAGTGGCCGGTACGACTTCCTTAACCACTTCCTTAGCCTGGGGATCGACATCCTGTGGCGGAGAAAGGCCATCCGGCTTTTGAAAGATCAGCACCCGAAGCAGATACTGGATGTCGCGACAGGAACAGGCGATTTTGCCATCGAGTCGTTGTCGCTGCAGCCCGACAAAGTCATCGGTGTAGATATTTCAGAGGGTATGCTTGACGTAGGCCGGGCGAAATTGCGCGACCGCAAGCTGGATAGCCGGATTGAGTTGCGCACCGGCGACTCGGAGAACCTGCCGTTTGAAGACAATATTTTCGATGCGGTCATCGTTGCATTTGGGGTGAGGAATTTTGAGAACCTGGAGGCCGGCTTGAAAGAGATGCGACGCGTTCTGAAGCCAGGGGGTACCGTGGTGATCCTCGAATTCTCCAAGCCGTCAAAATTCCCGATGAAGCAGTTGTACAACGCCTATTTTACCGCCATCTTGCCATTCGTTGGCCGCTTGATTTCCCGGGACGATTCGGCGTATCGCTATCTTCCGGAGTCCGTGCAGGCCTTTCCGGATGGTGATGACTTTCTTAAGGTGCTCTCCGGGACTGGATTTAAGAACCCGAAATGCGATCCGCTTACCTTCGGCATAAGCTCACTCTACTGGGGTTCCAAGTAGCCATCCTGCTCTCTTGCGGGGTGGCACAGGCGCAACACGCGAAGTGGGCGCCTCGCAACAATCCGGAATTCGACCGCAGGAAGATCAGCTACGGCTTCATGATTGGCCTGCATACTTCGATGTACGAAATCAAGTACAGCGAAGCGTTCGTGACGCAGGCTTTCGATACTGTGCACTCGGTGCAAGGTAGCTTCAGCGGCGGTTTCTCCCTGGGGTTCCTGGTCAACCTTCGCCTCCATGAAATGCTCGACCTTCGGATACTCCCCAAGGCCGGTTTCTACAACCACAAATTGACCTACTACTTCACCGATCGCACATCGCGCCAGCAGAATGTGGAAACTACCATGGTGGAACTGCCCATTCTCCTGAAGTACAAGTCCATGCGCCGTGGAAATGTACGTATGTATATGGTGGGCGGATTTACTCCCGCGATTGAAGCTTCGGGAAAGAACGATGCGGAAACCACGCAGGAGAGCATCAGCATCAATCGATTCAACCTCAGCCTCGATGCAGGCATAGGCTTTGACTTCTACTTCCCTTTATTCAAACTCTCCCAGGAGATTCGGTTTTCCCGGGGCATCGTAAATATGTTGGGGAGTGACCCCAGCATCTACAACCAGCCCCTTCAATACGTGAATACCAATACCATTTCAGTTTATTTTATCTTCCAATAATGGGAACCCGCCGAACCGTTCTGATCACAGGAGCAACCGCGGGCATCGGTGAAGCGATTGCCCGACTGCTTGCCGCTAACCAATTCCGCCTGGTGCTGTGCGGCCGAAGAGCGGACCGCCTGGAGACGCTGGCCAGGGAGCTATCGGGGAAGACGGACGTCTACACCCTCCGGTTTGATATCACAAAGCGAAAAGAAGTAGCAGATGCCCTCGAGTCCCTTCCCAAGGAATGGCGGGTCATTGATGTCCTGGTGAATAACGCCGGGGGTGCCCACGGGCTCGATCCGATTCAATCCGGAAGCATCGACGACTGGGAAGCCATGATCGATGCGAACGTCAAGGGCCTTTTGTACATCTCGCGGGGAATCCTGCCAGCCATGGCCGAGCGCAAGTCAGGTCATGTGATCAACATCGGATCGATCGCAGGTCGCGAAGTGTACGCCGGAGGGAACGTGTACTGTGCGAGCAAATTCGCCGTCGATGCCATCAGCCGCGGCATGCGCATCGACCTCAATGCCGCCGGCGTCAAAGTCACGCAAATCAGCCCGGGCCTGGTAGAAACTGAATTCTCAATGGTTCGCTTCAAGGGAGATGCGGGACGCGCGGCAACACCCTACCAGGGCATTACCCCGCTGAAGGGCGAAGACATTGCAGACCTGGTGCTTTTTGCACTGACCCGACCCGCTCACGTGGTGGTGGCCGACCTGGTGGTCTTTCCCACGGCCCAGGCCAGCGCTACCGTGGTGAATCGCATGGCGCGATGAGGACAATCATTGACCGCTGGTGACTTAACAATTTGGTAATATCCGGGGTTTTGGGAATCTTCGACCCACCAAAACCTAGTCCCATGAAACGGATGTTCCGGAGTTTTTCCCTGATTATCAACTGGAAGACCTACTTGCTGACGGCCATGTCTGTCCTGTGTACCTATGTCTGCTTCAAACTTGGGCTCACCGCCAAGTTCCCCGACATGCTGGTGGGCGTAGCAATTGTCTTCCCGGTTGTATTTTCCATCGGATCGGCCTACAACCGCCGCGAAGCAGCGCTTCAGCGGTGGGCGGATTTTCGGGGCCACGCCATTGCAATCTTCTACGCCACCCGCGATTGGCCTTCCGACAAGAACAATAACCTGGCCGAGCGAACCAAGCAGTTAACTACCGAGATGGTGCACCGCACCAAGGAGTTGCTGACTTCTGAGCGCGAATCCTGGGAGAAGCGTGAAGAAGAGTTTTACCAACTGTTCTCGAGGTTGTCCGACATCACCATGGAAATGAGAAAGTATGGTGTACAGAGCGGCGAGATATCCCGTGTAAGCCAATACCTGAGCAAAATGGTTATTGCGTTCGATAACCTGAAGATTATCTACCAGTACCGCACCCCCATTACCCTTCGTACCTACAGCAAGGTGTTTATCTATGTATTCCCGATCATTTACGGGCCTTACTTTGCAAGCACCTTCCACGACTTTTCCGCGCACCTGGAGTACGTGATGCCCGTACTTTACAGCTTCATCCTGGTAAGCCTGGACAACATCCAGGATCACCTGGAGGATCCCTTTGACCAGGTAGGAGAGGACGACATCAACCTCGATGCGAACGAAACGATCCGGTTGTTGGTGTAGGCTGCAGTCAGCAGGAGCCGACTTACCCGGCTACCGCGATTCCCAGTTCCTTGAGCTGCTCGGATGATATGGTCGACGGTGTGTCGATCATGGTATCCCGACCCGCGTTGTTCTTGGGGAATGCGATGAAGTCACGAATGCTATCCGCACCTCCGAACAGTGAACACAACCTGTCGAAGCCAAAGGCAATACCACCATGGGGCGGTGCGCCGTATTCGAAGGCGTCCATGAGGAACCCAAACTGCTTTTTCGCTTCTTCCTCCGTGAATCCAAGCTTGCTGAACATCAGTTGCTGCGTAGGGCGATCGTGTATACGTATGGATCCACCGCCCACCTCGGTGCCATTGATGACCATATCGTAGGCGTTGGCCCTGACTTTACCCGGCTCGCTGTCGAGCAGGTGGAGGTCCTCCCGTTTCGGAGAAGTAAAGGGATGGTGCATGGCGTTGTATCGCTTTCCATCCGGATCCCACTCCAGGAGGGGGAAATCGATGACCCACAGGGCAGAAAAGGTGTTCTTGTCGCGGAGACCCAATTGGGTACCCATCAACAGGCGAAGTTCATTCAAAGCCTTCCGGGTTGGATCGGCGGGACCTGCCAGGATAAGCATGAGGTCGCCGGGTTTTGCGCCAAAGGCCTCCGCCCATTTCTTCAATTCTTCCTCGTTGTAGAATTTGTCTACGCTCGACTTGAGACTGCCCCCGGTCTCATAGCGTGCATAGACCATTCCCTTCGCTCCGATCTGCGGGCGCTTGACGAATTCTGTCAGCTCATCGAGCTGCTTGCGGGTATAGGCCGCCGCACCCGGTGCGCAGATTCCCACAACGAGCTCTGCGCCGTCGAATACCTGAAATCCTTTTCCTTTGGCCAGCCCGGTAATCTCCGTGAAGGTCATGCCAAAGCGCGTGTCCGGTTTGTCGGAGCCGTACTTGCTCATGGCCTCCGCATACGTCATGTGCGGGAGTGCGGGCAGGTCAATTCCTTTTACTGTCTTGAACAGGTGCCGGATCAACCCTTCGAACGTATCGAGAATGTCTTCCCGGGTGATGAAGGCCATTTCGCAGTCGATCTGTGTAAACTCGGGCTGACGATCGGCGCGGAGGTCTTCATCGCGGAAACACTTCACAATCTGGTAGTAACGATCGAAACCCGATACCATCAGCAGTTGCTTGAAGGTCTGCGGGGATTGCGGAAGTGCATAGAATTCGCCGTGGTGTATGCGGGAAGGCACAACGAAGTCGCGCGCACCTTCCGGTGTTGACTTGATCAATACGGGTGTCTCCACTTCGATGAACTGCATGCTGTCGAGGTATGCCCGTGTTTGTTGGGCCATTTTGTGACGAAGCAGCAGGCTCTCGCGCACCGGCGTACGGCGTAGGTCGAGGTAGCGGTATTTCATCCGCAGGTCATCGCCGCCGTCGGTATCGTCCTCGATGGTGAAGGGGGGTAACTTGGACGGGTTTAGCACGTCAAGGGACTCCACGCGCAACTCAATATCGCCGGTGGGCATCTTGTCGTTCTTGGATTGCCGCTCAACGACAGCGCCGGTTACGCGCACCACATACTCGCGACCGAGTTGGCGAGCCGCCTGAAGAAGCTCAGGCCGGGTCTTGCCTTCCTCCAAAAAAAGCTGCGTGATTCCATATCGATCCCGAAGATCGATCCACATCAGACTTCCCTTGTCGCGCAGACGCTGCACCCAGCCGGTCAGTGTAACCTGCTGTTGAACGTGTTGAATCCGCAATTCGCCGCATGTATGGGTTCGAAGCATTTGAATTTCCTTAATTTTGGGCGTGCAAGTTAATAAAACCCCCCTGATACCTGTGCGATATCGTATGAAAACGGCAGCGTGGTTGCTGGCGGCTACCTTGATGGCTATGGCGCCCTCACGTTGGGTAAAAACACACCTTCCCGCCGGCGTCACGGTAACTGTTCCTGAACTGTTGACGCCCATGACGCCGGAAGACATTGCGCAGCGATTTCCTTCGGTTCGGGCACCGCTGGGCGCCTTTACCAACGCCGATCGGTTGGCCGACTTCAGCGTCAACATCAGCGCAACGACCTGGCCCGATGCAAATGTTGAACTGGCGCAGAAGTTCTTTAAGGCCAGCCTGCAGAACCTCTACGACCGGGTGGACATGATAGGGGAAGGCGTGCAGACCATTCACAAGAAGAAGTTTGTATACTTTGAGTTTGAATCACGCATCAGCGGAGAACGCCGCCAGGGCCTGCAAGACCCCGTACTCAAGTACACCTATATTCAGTACCTCGTTCAGAAAGACCGCACCCTGGTCTTCACGTTTTCCTGCCCGAAGGATTTGCAGCAGGAGTGGCAGCCCCTGGCGCGCGAGATGATGAAGAAGATCCGCGTGAACTAAGACGTGATGGAAGCGCCCAACGACGACCATTACATGCGGGAGGCCCTGAAGGAGGCGCGCAAGGCGTTTGAAGAAGGAGAGATCCCCGTAGGTGCCGTCGTGGTCTGTCGCAACAAGATTATCGCTCGCGCACATAATCAAACCGAACGCCTCAACGATGCCACGGCGCATGCCGAGATGCTCGCCGTGACGGCCGCCACGAATTACCTGGGATCCAAATACCTGGATGAGTGCACGCTGTATGTGACGCTGGAACCGTGCCCGATGTGCGCCGGTGCCCTCCACTGGTCTCAATTGCAGCGACTCGTCTTCGGTGCCGATGATGTGCAGCGTGGCTACCAGTTGATCAAATCGCCGTTGCTGCACCCGCGGACAACGATGACCCGCGGAATTTATGCCGCAGAATGTAAAACGCTGATTGAAGAGTTCTTTCGGTTGCTTCGGGAAAAGTAATTACCTTTCGGCATGAGCATGGAATTGAAAGGCAAAGTCATTCAGCTTTTGCAGCAGCAGTCGGGCATGGGAAAGAAAGGCCCGTGGAAGAAGCAGGAATTTATCGTGGAGACCCAATCGCAGTACCCGAAGAAGGTGTGCCTGAGTATCTGGGGAGACAAGATCGACCAGTTCGGAATTTCCGTCGGCGACCAGGTAAACGTATCGGTGGACCTGGAGAGCCGGGAATACAATGGCCGCTGGTATACCGAGGCACGTGCCTGGAAAGTGGAGAAGACCGGAAGCGGCGGGCAGGCGTCAGACCCAATCGGTGACGAGCCGTTTTCCAATGCGGCGCCGGCTTCGGCAGATGATCTGCCGTTTTAGCCTAGCCGCCTAATTTCCCGTTACGCCTTGGTTTTCTTCTTGGGGGTGTCCTCAACACGCTTGCCGTTCTCGTGTTTGCCCAGGATAATTACATCCTTGGTGGTCTCGTACTGACGGGCGGCCTGCAGCATGGCCTGCTCCGTATCACGGATGATGATAGTGCCGGTCTTGGCGCCCTTGTTGCGGATCTCGATATAGTAACCGTCTTTTTTCTTCTTCGGAAGGATCGGGGGTCTGCCCATGTCTATGAGGATTAAGGATTTCTGGATCGCTTTTCGTCGTACTAACCCGCTTTCACACCATTAAGTTCGGAGGCTAATGGGCCTTTTTGCGGGCGAAAGGGTATTACGGGCTCAAAGATAAGCTTTTTGCCGCCATCAACCGACGGACTTTCAGGAGAGGGATTTATTGAGTTTGGACGGAAGCTTGGCCCGGACCATCGCGTAGGAGCCCTCGATATACTTTTTCCATTCCGCTGAACGAAGAGCGGCCGGCCGTTCCACCAATACCCAGTGGTACCGGCCGGTGTACGGCGCGGGAATCACGCCTTCACGCTCGACCAGCACGGAAAAATCTTCGGGAGTAACCTTGAACGATACGGAAAAGGACCCCTCCAACGATGTCACACAATACATCTTCCCGCCCACGAGGTAGCACAAGTCATTTCCCCACTTCACATCTGTTGTAGTGCCCTGGAGCGCAAGGCAAATCTTTTCAAGTGCTTGAGCATTCATTGTTTCAGGTAATTGGGCAGGCTTACACCGGGCTTCAGGAGCGGGTCCGCCTGGGGAGTTCCACGCAACAGGTTCAGGGGTTGCACGCCAGCCCAAATGTCAAGGGTATAGTCTTCCTCGTCGTCCTTTGGGGGCCCCACACGAATTTTTGCCGATGCTTCGGTGATGTCAAAAGAAAGTACCATGGTCGCTTTCCATTCATTGTCGGTGGGCTTGCGGACATCGTCCCACCGACCGGGACACACCTTGTTGGTGAAGACCTCCAGTGCCTTGTAAAGTTCCGCTGCATCGGTCACCCGCTTCGGTTTGCTGAACAAGATCACCGACCGGTAATTGACAGAGTGGTGAAAGGCTGACCGGGCGAGGACAAGCCCGTCAATCAACGTCACGCCCAGGCATACGGGAAGTTGCTGTTCTGCCAGTATCCGCATGTAATGACTGCCGACGGAACCGTGGATGTACACCTTGTCACCGATGCGGCAAAACCCGGTGGGCATCTGGTACGGTTGCCCATCGACGCTCCAGGCTAGCGTGCAATAGAGCGCCTCATCCAGGATGGCATAAACCGTTTCCTTGTCGTAGCTACCGCGTTTGGCAAGGCGGGTGATGGTGGTCTTCTTTGTTTTTTCGAATTCCTTCATAGCGCGGAATGAATTTTAGATTATAGTGAGCAATGACTAGAATCGGATTACCAGTTTGCCGAAATGATCTTTCGATCTCATTCGGTCAAAGGCCTGGTTCACCTGGTCGATCGGGTATACGCTATCGACGACAGGCTTGAGTTTCCGGCTTTCTACAAAATCGATCATGGAAAGAAACTCGTCGCGTGTACCCATGGTTGAGCCGAAGATGGACAGCTGCTTCCAATACAGCAGGCGTGTGGGTACATCGGTGATCGTGCCCGCTGTTCTTCCGAAATTGACAATGCGTCCACCGGGCAGCGCCAGTTCGATGAGCTTGGAGAAGTCCTTGCCGCCAGCGCTGTCGATGATGATGTCGAACCCACCGGCTGCACGTGCGGCTTCCTCCGCCCACTGGGGCTGCTTGTAGTTGAATCCTTCGGCCGCACCCAGGGCGACAGCCCGGGCGATCTTGTCGTCGGAGCCGGAGGTAACATACACGCGGGCTCCATAAGCAACGGCAAACGTGAGTGCCCACAGCGCAGCGCCTCCACCGATGCCCGTGATCAGCACCTTTTCCTTCGCACGCAGGCGTGCTTTAGAAAACAAGGCCCTGTAGGCCGTAAGCCCGGAAAGGGG
>JAYRXB010000155.1:0-4381 GCA_041917735.1 Cyclobacteriaceae bacterium | reverse complement strand
ATGGCAATCGTTGCCAGCCAGCACCAAAACATCTCACTTGCGTTGGTTGGCAGCGGACCGTTGGAGCAGAGCCTTCGCAATCAGGCGGAAGCACTCGGTCTGTCAAACCGTCTCAGGTTTGCAGGCCGACAGCCTCCTGTGGAGGTTGCGCAGTGGATGCAGGCGGCAGATGTTGTATGTCTAAGCAGTCACAATGAAGGTGTTCCCAACGTGGTGCTGGAAGCCGTCTCGACAGGCCGCCCTCTGGTCAGTACTGATGTCGGAGGGATTGCCGAAATCGTAGAGCCCGCGATGACACGCCGATTTCTCGTTTCTGGCCGGAATCCAAATGCATACGCCAACGCTTTGAATGAAGCTCTCGTGGCTCCTCCTGATGAGCTGGTTTTGCATCAAAAGGCCACTCAGTATTCGTGGCCAAATTGTGCTCGAAACTACCTCGATCTGATGACTTCAGCCTGAGGCAACTGAGAATTGCTCGTCCCTATAGCCTTGGGTAGTCACGCCGGTTGAGAGAGAAGAGGCTCGATTTGTAGCTTGCTGGCGCTTTCTTTGACGGCCTGCTGGTCAGGCTCGATCATATGCGCAGTATAACGTCCTTTGGCCACATTCTTGAGACCTCCACCTAATACCACTCGTATCGTGTCGAGTAGAATGAGACAGTCGAACACCACGCCAGCGTGTTTCAAATAGTAGAGGTCGTACTCGAGCTTGCACTTCGCGTCGTTGGTCGAAGATCCATACGGGTAGCACACTTGCGCCCAGCCGGTCAGCCCTGGTTGCACCATGTGTCGTTCCTGGTAATAAGGAACTGCCCTTGATAGACTGGCAACAAACTCCGGGCGTTCTGGACGCGGGCCGACAAACGACATTTCCCCTCGCAGGACGTTCCACAGCTGGGGGATCTCGTCGATGCGGTATTTACGCAGAAATGCCCCACCTGGAAAAACACGGGGATCTTTGGAGACGGATGACCATACTGGCCCAGCCTTCTCCGCATCGGTGCGCATGCTCCTGAGCTTGTAGATCTGGAAACGGCGTCCAAAACGGCCGACCCGCTCTTGTTTGAACAATACCGGGCCCTCCGGGGAGAAAATGCGGACGATCGCCACTCCTACGATCAAGAACGGAGCAAGAACGACGAGAAGCAGCAGTGACGTGACGATGTCGAAAAGCCGCTTTAGTTTGCTGAAGTAAAGGTTGCGCGCCGAAAGTTCGGAAGTGAGCAACCAGTTCATGCTCACAAGATGCAGCGGAACGTAGTGAAGATGCTTTTCACATTCGGAGATCAGGCTGTTGCAGTGAAAGCCTAGATAACGCAGCATCCGGAATTCCTGCCGTGCCTTTTCATTGTTGAGCAGGCCGTCAAGAAACACAATGCGGTCAAGTTTATGCTGACGGATGAGCTTGCGGGTCGAGGGAAGCCTGCCTAGGAAGTCATGGTGGGTGGGACCATCCTTTGTGATTCCGATTCGTCCCACCAATTGAATGCCCGGTGGGCACAACTCCCGGATTCTGAGGTATTCCTGGATGTCTTCGTCGCTTTCCGCGACGAATGCCACGCGTGCTGGTGCCAGCCGGTGCTTATGATAAATGATCCAGTGATTGATGATCAGCAACGGAAGTGCGAAAAGACAACCCAAGGCCATGAAACCGCGTCCTATGCGCGAATCAAAACTCAAATAGCCGGTTAGCGTGATGCACACGAGAGCGATTGCGAAGGCAAACAACAGCAGGATCAGATGCAGACGGAATGAGGAACGGCGGTGGGATTCGATGGAGTAAAGCCCCATGATGTAATTGCCTGCCACCAGGGCAGTCGCGCCCGCGACGATTGCCGGAACATAATCATCAATTCTCCACAAGACTGAAAAGCGTGCGTAGTTGGCCAACAGGTATGCACCCACAAACAAGACCACGTCCCGGAGAGCCCGATAGCCTGCTTTGAACCAGTGTGTGTTGGCGAAACTGTGCATGAGTAACGTTTCAGGAGGGACGTTGCGTGGCCGGGGAGGAGGTAGGACGCAACTCGCGATCAATGAACTTTTGTTGGGTTGGTCGCAAGTAAATAGTTAGAAGGATTCCTCAGGAGGTGGGGATCGTCCTGAGGCTTCAAATGTTGTTGTATAGGAAATTGTGCGGATCACTTCCGGGCTTTTTTGAGGATGTGTAAACCGAGCAGGCCTGCTGAGAACGTCAAAGAAACGGCCAGAATATGGGATCCGAAAAGCAGATTCCGGGCCAGATTCAGATTGCTGAAGCCCGCAAGTGACCACTGAATTGCGATATAGGCAACGAGTGCGATACAGGTCGCTAGCGTTGTGACCAAGGTGAAGAACAAAACCCCTTCATCAAGGTGGATAAGTTTTTCCGTGAGGGGCAAGGGCTTGTCTCGTCCTTGGATGTAAAGCATGCAGGCGAAGAGATAAAGCTGCGCCCCCAGGATGGCAGCGAGTAGCAGGAGCAGCTGGCTATGCATGTCGAACACATGGAACACACCTGCCACTCTGACCGGGCCAGTGATGAACGCCATGATTTGGAGCACCGTAGCCAGCAGCAGCGTGAGGAGGCCTGTTAGTTCAAACAGCTTGGGCTTTTCTGAAAAGATGAACAGCAAGTGCCGCATGCCATCACGCCAGGTGCGGAGATGCGCGATGCGGCCTTCAGGGCCTTTTCGCAGGCCTGATTGAATCTCAAAGGTGGTGGCTCCGGCTTTGAGAGCCTTGATGAGCAGCTCGGATGCGAACTCCATGCCATTTGAGCGGATCTGCCACGAGGTGTACGCGGTTTTCCGAATGCAACGGAAGCCGGAATTGCAGTCCGTCAGGTGTCCGTGAAACAACCGGTTGATCAGCCAGGTGAGCACGGGAGTGCCAAGCCAGCGATGGAGGAATGGCATGGCTCCGGACTCAATCCTGCCCGTGATGCGGGAGGCGATGGCCATGTCGGCCTCTGTGTCCAACGCACGCTGGTAGAGCCGTGCGGCGTCTGAATAGACGTAGGTGTTGTCACAGTCGGCAAACATCGCGTATTCGCCCAACGCTGCCTCGATTCCACCCCGCAGGGCGGCGCCGTAACCGCGTTCGGCCACTGGCACGACACGGCAACCCAAACTGGCAGCGATCTCGCGGGAGCGGTCTGTGCTGCCGTTGTCAGCGACGACAACTTCATACGAAACACCGCTTTGATCCAAGCTTTGTTTGACTTGGGTGACGCAGGTTTCAATCGTTTCCTCCTCATTGAGGCAGGGAAAGACAAAGCTTAGTCGAGGGGTGGTTTCGTTAGATGTGCTGAGCATCGCTTGTCGTCGGATAACGTGTTTCAACGTGGAAATCAAATCATGGATCTTTCAGTGCCCGGTTTCGTGGTGGTAACCCAAGCACTGGATTTGAGGTGATCACCAGCACAGCCCGTCGTATCGACAAGGCAGAGCCTGGAGGGCTGCCCTGCCGTTCACATCAATGACAATCTGTTCAGGGCGGACACAGTCTTGGAGGGTGGCTGCTGGTACACATTTCTGTGAAATGACGAGCACGTCGCTGCTTTCGATGACCTCGCTTGCGTCCTGTTTGAGAAGTTGCGCCAGGTGAGGCATGCGGGCCTGGATTTGCTGCTCGTTGGAGCCGATAAGGCGCGAAAGGTTGATGTGTGGATCGTAAATGCTCACGGCGTGGCCCCGGCCGATCAAGGTTTCCGCCGCGGCCACGAGCGGACTGCCGCGCAGGTCGTCGGTGTCGGCTTTGAAGGCCAGGCCAATGAAGCCGATGCGTCGTTTTCCGCTCCTTTCGATCAACTGCACAAACTGCTGCTGGTGGGCGTCGTTCGTCGCTTGCGTGTTGTCGAGCAGGGGCAGATTGATGCCTTGCTGCCTGGCAAATGAACGCAGGGCGGAGACATCTTTTGGAAGGCATGAGCCGCCAAATGGCGCGCCAGGGCGCATGTAGTAGCGGGAAATGTTCAGGCGGGTGTCCTGACAGACCACGTCCATGACCTTCAAGGCATCTTCGTCGAGATGTTTGGACAGCCTGCCAATCTCATTCGCAAATCCCACCTTCAAGGCGTGGAAGTAGTTGCAGGCATACTTGATCATTTCAGCGCCTTCCCAACGCAGAATGGAAGGTGTGCCACCAAAGAGTGACAGGATCTCGGGGCTGGCGGGGGCATTGCCGTCGTCCGTGCCGACCACTGCGAGCGAAGGCTCGCGAAAGTCGGCCACAGCCGTTCCTTCCCGCAGGAATTCGGGGCAGTAATAGACCTGGAGCTGTCCACTTTCAATGAGGTCGGCGAACTGATCATTGACCATCCTCCGGGTGCTGCCGGGGAGCATCGTGCTACGGAACACGACGACATGTTTTTTGGCCTGCTGACGCAACGCCGCCGCGAT
>JAYRXB010000154.1:0-3786 GCA_041917735.1 Cyclobacteriaceae bacterium | reverse complement strand
TCATGTAATATAAATCCTTCAGCAGGTCCGGTGTTTTGCGCTGGAGAAAGATCTTTGGTTCGTAAAGGTCAATCTCACGCATGAGCGCAGACAAGGGCTTGTCATAGGTGGTGATAACGTGGGCAAAGAGGCGGAAAAGCACATGATACGGAGACGGGCATTTTCCCGTATCGACAAAGTCGTTCTTGATCTCCAGCAGGAATGGAAACTCGGGCCGGTGCACCGTCACGATAAATTCACTTCCAAAGAATACGGCGATTTTGTCCGTCACTTCCTGAATGGTGTCTGCTTCCTCGGTTGCACTCTCATTAAACGCCCGAAGGATGACAAACTGGTTGTCGCCCACCACTTCATGCTTGGGCAAATGATCGGGCTGAAGGCAGTCTTCCACCAGGGCGGCATGCAAACCATACCGCGTCGCTACTTCGTTCAACTCCGCCTTGGTTGGTTGCGTCAAATCAATCCAATCGTACTCGCCCTTCCCCTTCTCTCGAAATATGTTTGTCATACAGTAGTCTAAAAAATCGGCCTCAATATAGTTGTTTTCTGCAGGGTGCCTCAGTTTAAATTCAAACTAAGGGTAAGGCCATACCAAGGCTTGTACTGGTACACCCAGATGTCCTTGTCTCGATCTACGAGGTTATCCCATCCGATGCCCAAACCAACGGTCAGGTTCTTGATACCGATCATGGCCGAGAGCCCTTTTGAAAGGATAAACCCGTTATACTCATCCGTAGTCCGCTGGTTGGTCGTCCAGGGGCTCACGAAGGTTGTCCCGATCCCCGCAAAGCCACCCACTGAAACCGATTTTTGACTTACCCTTCTCCGGGCACCCAGGGGTGTTTTTCTTTCGCTTACAGCGAACCAGTCGTGGCGATAGCCCAGGAACAGGTTGCCATTAAAGTCAGTGGTCAATTGGCTTGGGACGGATGCCAAGCCGGGCCGGTACTTGAAGACAACAACCAACACGTCGATGTCGAAGCTGGGTTTCATAAAAACCTGCCCCGGAGAAACCGGGGATGTACCGCCCGTTGCCACCTGGTTCTTGTCCACGGTTACCCACACTGCGGAATCCCCTTCGCCCTCCAGGTAAACAAGCCGCCTTGTCTTCTGACCGGTTTCATTCCGAGACGCCAGTTGGTACGTCCCGCTGGTAAGCGTAGAGTCTGTGATCTTGCTGACCGAAGAACACGAAGCAAAGGCCCCCGCCAACAGTATCAGTGCCAACCTATTCATCCGGTCAATATAAGAGGATTGGACCAAAATCCCCATCTTGGAACCATGAACGACTTCTCCACGCCACCGGCTGCAAACACTTCCGGTCTGTCGCGCCAACTCAGCCTCACCGGGCTGACGGCAACGGGGATTTGCTCCATGATCGGCGCGTCCATCTACGTGGTCCCGTTCATGATTCAACGTAACGTTCCGGGCATTGGACCCTATGTAGTTCCTGCCTTCCTCATCGCCGCGATACCAGCCATCCTCGCCGCAATGGCCTACGCAATCCTCGCCTCTGCGATGCCCCGTGCCGGCGGCAGTTACATCTACGCAAGCCGTGGTCTTCACCCCTACCTTGGCTTCGTATCCAGTTTCTCACAGTGGTTCGGCCTCTCCATCGCCATAGGTGTCGTGTCCTATGTCATCGTTCCCTTCTTCCGCGACATCGCCCTCGCGCTGGAGTGGAATCAACTCGCTTCAACACTGGACAACGGCCCGGTACGCGTTGGTGTGGCGCTTGGCCTGCTGTGGCTGTTTGTCGGCGTAAACATCCGCGGGATCAAGGCCTACGAACGGACACTCATACCCTTGATGATGCTGATGTTTGGATTGGGCGCGGCCGTGATCGCCGTCGGTTTCTCCACCGGAAAGGAATCCTACCTGGCCAATCTCGCGCCGGATGTGGTTTCACAACTTGGACAATTCAAGGCACCCTTTGACACGTTTACCTTGCTGTCGGCAAGCGCAGTTTTGTTTTCCAGTTTCATCGGCTTCGACTCTATCGCCCAAGCCGGCGGTGAGGCCCGGAATCCGTCGAGAAACTTGCCGTTGGCCATCGGACTTGCCGTTGGAATCGTCGGGACCTTCTACCTCGTATTTGCCGGGGCGGTTTACTACACGGTGCCCTGGGAGTATGTCGCGTTGCAAGCCTCCACCGGGGACGTCACCGCTTCGGGACTGATGCGCGTAGTACTTAGCCCGGGCTGGACCGTTCTCATTGTCGCCGGCGCAGCTGTAGCCTTGTTGAATGACCTTCCCGCGATGCTCCTCTCGGTTTCCCGCCTGATGTTTGCCTGGGCGGAGGATGGAATTTTTCCCCGTGCAGTCACCCGCGTGCACGCACGCTTCAACACGCCCCACATCGCGCTGGTGCTCAGCGGCTGGATGGCCTCGGTCGGCATCCTGGGCAGTCACCTTGCTGGCGATTTCTTTCTCGGCATCGATATCATGGTCACCAGCATGCTCATCAATTTCATTTGTATGTGCCTGGCGGTGCTGGCGTTGCCTGCTCGAAACAGTACGTTGTTCGCTGCCATCACCGTGATCCGCAGCCGCGCTGTTCAGGTTATCATCGCAACTGCTGGGCTCCTGACACTTGGTGGCCTGCTTGGCATCCACGTCTACAAGGATCTTTCGGCTGACACAGCCTGGTACTTCCGCTCCACACCGGTTTGGATTCTCGTCATGATCGCTGCTTCGGGGCTTTACTTCTTCGAGCGGCGAAAACTGATCCGGTCAGGCGTCGATGAAAAGAAGTTGTTTTCTACGCTGCCGCCCGAGTAACTTCACCGCCATGACCAACGAACGCATCGAACTCGCACCGGGACTCACGATATCCAGGGTCGTTACCGGGCTATGGCAAGTGGCCGATCTGGAGCGTGACGGGAAAACGCTGGACCCGCGGTCGGCCGCCCTGTCGATGCTTCCTTATGCGGAGGCAGGCCTGTCCACCTTTGATATGGCCGACCACTATGGGTCGGCTGAAGTCATTGCAGGCGTGTTCCACAAAGAAGTCTCCAAAACACCCGTGCAGTTGCTCACCAAATGGGTACCTCCTCCCGGACCGGTTTCACGGTCGGACGTTCGCGACGCGGTTACACGGGCACTCACCCGCCTGCAGATCGAGCGCATCGACCTCATGCAGTTCCATGCATGGAACTATGCCGACCCACGATGGCTGGATGCGTTGTTCTTTCTCGCTGAACTGAAGAAAGAGGGGCTCATCGCCCACCTGGGGCTGACCAACTTCGATACCGCACACTTGCGAATCGTCTGCGCGACCGGGATACCGGTCATTTCCAACCAGGTTTCATTTTCCATACTGGATCAACGCGCTGCCGGGGCGATGAAAGATCTCTGTCTGGAAGAAGGCATTCACCTGCTCGCTTACGGAACGCTGGGCGGCGGGCTGCTGTCGGAGCGGTGGCTCGGCAAGCCGGAACCGGTTGGCATGCAGACGTGGTCTGAGATGAAATACAAGCGCTTCATCCATGCTGCCGGCGGGTGGAAGCACTACCAGCACGTGTTGTCGAAATTGGCGGCGATTGCCAAGCGGCACCATACGTCGATTGCGAATGTCGCGTCACGGTTTATCCTCGATCAGCCTGCTGTTGCCGCCGTCATTGTCGGGGCCCGCCTCGGCACGCGACAACACATCAGCGATACCGTTGGGCTGTTCAACCTTGCACTCTCCCCCGCCGATAGCGCAGAGATCAGGGCAGCGATGACGGAACTGACGCCCATACCCGGTGACTGCGGTGACGAATACCGCAAGCCGCCGTTTCTGAC
>JAYRXB010000153.1:0-4615 GCA_041917735.1 Cyclobacteriaceae bacterium | reverse complement strand
GGAATTATGCTAGCCCCATCGGGGCGACATTATGCTAGCCCCATCGGGGCGGAATTACGCTAGCCCCATCGGGGCGACATTATGCTAGCCCCATCGGGGCGACATTGGATTGTCTCGGTAGGGGTCGTTGTAATGCGGAATGACAAAGGTCTTCGAAAACCCCACCCCAGGCATTTGATTAAGCGAGGTTGTACACCGATCTTGAGACCATTGAACACCCTACCGGACACCGTCAGCATTCAAGCCTTGGGCTCCTACCTCCTGGAAGCGGGTGTGGCGCTGCTGCGTGCTGGTGCCGCTACCAAGCGCATTCGAACGAACCTGCGCCGGCTGGCCGATACCTACGGCTATCACCTCGACGACCACATCGAGCCGCGGGCGTTGTCGCTCACCCTGCGAAGCCGTGATCACGAAGAGCAGTTTACGGGTACCCGGGTTATCCATGGCCAAGCCATCAACTTCAAGATCATTTCGGGCATCAGTCGCATGAGTTGGGCCGTGGTGGAGAAACCCTGGACCGAGGAGCAGCTGTGGGCTGAACTCGACCGGCTCAAGTCCTTGCCCGACTATCCCCGGGTGGTGATCCTTCTTGTGGTCTCGCTGGCGGGATCCGCCTTCTGCTTTGTCTATGGTGGCGGGTTTGTAGAAATGGCGATTACGTTTGGTGCGACGTTCTGCGGACTATGGGCCAAGCAGGAACTGGTGAAGCGGCGGTTCAACCCCTATCTCGTCACCTACGTCAGTGCCGTGATTGCAGGGTTGGTGACGGTGTTGTTCTCATTGGCCAATCAAGACCTGGTGTTGGAGCATGCGTTGACCACGTCATTTCTTTTTCTGATTCCCGGTGTACAGCTTATTAACTCCATCAGCGACCTGATGGACGGTGAAATTCTCAACGGTATTGATCGCGGGGTAAACGCACTCATGCACGCCCTGGGGATCGCCCTTGGATTATCTACCCTTATTTACCTGTTCAGTCTTCACACCTGATGGATGCCTTTCTAACGATACTACTCAAATCAGTCTGGTGCGGCGCTGCGGCCATCGGGTTTGGCGTTTTGTTCAACACCCCTACCCGTTCGCTGGTGGCCATCTACGGCGGCGGGATGATCGCCGGGCTGATCAAGTACAGTACGCTCAGCCTATTGCCCGACGCTGGCGTGATCATCAGCTCGTTCCTGGCTGCTCTCGTTGTTGGGTTTCTTAGCATCCCCATGGCGCACTGGCGGCATGTTCCGCCTGTAGTATTCTCCATTCCATCCATCATACCCCTGGTGCCCGGCGTTTATGCGTATCGGACCATGCTGGGCCTGGTTCGACTCACCAAGGCCAACGATGAAAACTTTGTATCGACCGTCCAACTGATGACCTACAATGCCGTGAACACGCTGTTTGTCGTGATGGTCATCGCGATCGGTGTGGTGTTGCCGATGTATTTGCTGCGGAAGGAGTCGGTGAAGAATCTGAGGTGGTAGCCACGGGTTGCACGGATTTACACGGATGCGGCAAGGCCGGATCAGCTTATTTCCACTACTTTCTTATTGTGAAGTTTTAGCATCGACCTGGGAACGAAGTTGAGAATCTCCTCCTTCAACGTGCGGATCAGCTTGGTCTTGATGTGGTCGCGGTGGGTGACGAGGCTCACCTCGCGGGCGGGGCTGGGCTCCTTCAGGCGTTTCACCAGTTTCATCTGCGGTTTGGCCAGCTCCATCACGGCAAGTTCTGGGAGGATGGTGATGCCGTCGCTTTTGTCGACCATTCGCTTCAGCGTTTCCATGTTGCCCGTTTCATATTTGAAGTGCAGGACACGGCGGGTGCGCAGCTCGCAAAGGTTAAGCACCTGCGAGCGGAAGCAGTGCCCCTCCTCGAGCACCCACAGCTGGTCGGGGTTGATGTCGGCGGGGAGAACGTACTTCTTGTCGTACAGGGCGTTCTTGCGCGATACATAGACAAAGAGTTCCTCGTAGAAAAGCACATCTTCTTTGATTGACGGATCCTTCAACGGTGTCACCACCAGTCCGCAGTCCAGGCGGTTGCCTTTGAGTTCGTCGATTACCTCTTCGGTGATGGTCTCCTTGATGATGAGGTTGATCTGCGGGTATTTTTCACTCATCTGCTTGTACAGCAAGGGCAGCAGGTACGGTGCCAGCGTGGGGATGATGCCCACCCGGATTTCTCCCGTCATGCTGTCTTTCTGCTCATTGATGATCTGGCGCATGCGTTCCGCCTCCCGCAGGATAATACGGGCCTGGGCGATCAGGCTCGTGCCGATCTCGGTCGGGATGACCGGCTGCTTCGACCGGTCGAAGACTTTGACGCCCAACTCCTCCTCCAGTTTTTGAATCTGCATGCTCAACGTCGGCTGGGTCACAAAGCACTTCTCCGAGGCCAG
The DNA here is from genome assembly GCA_041917735.1 of Cyclobacteriaceae bacterium. Taxonomy (GTDB): domain Bacteria; phylum Bacteroidota; class Bacteroidia; order Cytophagales; family Cyclobacteriaceae; genus ELB16-189. The sequence continues at coordinate 2,223 of JAYRXB010000153.1, read as the reverse complement.
CACAAAATGCCGCCAGGTGTCCAGGGCCACCATGTATTCCAATTGCGTCAAGGTCATAGATGATAACTATATGATCATAAAAATAATCAATTTGAACTATTTGGCTGTGTAGCCTAATCTTGATGTACAAATAGAAACCCTGAAACGAATCATCCTCATTAATCCCACACTATGGCAAACAGCTCTCACCCACACACCACCACCAGCCACGGAAGCAATGGCGCGGCCAAATGCCCGTTCAGCGGCGGTGAAGTGAAACAAGTGGCCGGCGGCGGTACCCGAAACCGCGACTGGTGGCCCAACCAACTGAAGCTCAACATCCTCCGGCAGAACTCCGAATTGTCCAACCCCATGGGCAAGGCATTCAACTATGCCGAAGAATTCAAAAGCCTCGACCTCAAGGCATTGAAGAAGGACATCAATGACCTGATGACTACCTCACAAGATTGGTGGCCAGCCGACTACGGCCATTACGGCCCCCTCTTCATCCGCATGGCCTGGCACAGTGCCGGCACTTACCGCATCTCCGACGGACGCGGTGGCGGCGGCACGGGACAACAGCGTTTCGCTCCCCTCAACAGCTGGCCAGACAACACCAACCTCGACAAGGCCCGCCTCCTGCTGTGGCCCATCAAGAAAAAATACGGCAAGAAGATCTCCTGGGCCGACCTCATGATCCTCGCCGGCAACTGCGCCCTGGAGTCGATGGGCTTCAAGACCTTCGGCTTCGCCGGCGGACGTGAAGACGTGTGGGAACCGGAGGAAGACGTGTACTGGGGTTCGGAGAGCAAATGGCTTGCCGACAACCGGTATACGGGCGACCGTGAACTCGAGAAACCCTTGGCCGCCGTGCAGATGGGTCTCATCTACGTAAACCCGGAAGGACCCAACGGTAACCCCGACCCGATCGCCGCCGCACGCGACATCCGCGAGACGTTTGGACGCATGGCCATGAATGACGAAGAAACGGTAGCCCTCATCGCCGGCGGCCACACCTTCGGCAAGACACACGGCGCTGGCGACCCCGGCAAGTACGTGGGCCGCGAACCGGCTGCCGCCAGCATCGAAGAACAAAGCCAGGGTTGGAAAAACACCATGGGCAGCGGCAACGGCGTCAACACCATCACCAGCGGCCTCGAAGGCGCCTGGACGACCACCCCGACCAAGTGGAGCAACAACTTCTTCTGGAACCTCTTTGGCTACGAGTGGGAACTCACCAAGAGCCCTGCCGGCGCACACCAGTGGAAGCCCAAGCACGGCATGGGTGCTGACACCGTACCGGATGCTCACGATCCGTCGAAGCGTCATGCGCCAACCATGTTGACTACGGACCTTGCACTCCGTTTCGACCCGGCTTATGAAAAGATCTCCCGCCGGTTCCTCGACAACCCTGACCAATTCGCCGACGCCTTCGCCCGCGCCTGGTTCAAACTCACACACCGCGACATGGGACCGCGCGCCCGCTACCTGGGACCGGAAGTCCCCCAGGAAGAACTGATCTGGCAAGACCCGATCCCGGCTGTGAGCTCCAAACTTGACGACAAGGATATTGCCGCCCTGAAGAGCAAGGTCCTCTCCTCTGGGCTTACAGTCTCCCAACTGGTATCCACGGCCTGGGCTTCAGCATCCACCTTCCGCGGTTCCGACAAGCGCGGAGGTGCCAATGGCGCACGCATCCGGCTCGCTCCGCAGAAGGACTGGGAAGTGAACAACCCAGCTCAACTCTCCAAGGTGCTCAAGACCCTGGAGGGCATTCAGAAAGAGTTCAATACCGGCAGCAAACAGATCTCGATGGCTGACCTGATCGTTATCGGCGGCTGTGCGGCGGTTGAAAAAGCAGCGAAGGATGCAGGGCACACCGTAACGGTTCCCTTCACTCCCGGCCGCGGCGACGCTAGCCAGGAGATGACCGACGTAGAATCGTTTGCCGTGCTCGAGCCCATCGCTGATGGTTTCCGCAGCTACCGGAAGAACGACCCGCGCTACAAAGCTTCCACGGAAGAGATGCTGGTCGACAAAGCCGAACTCCTGAACCTCACCGCACCGGAGATGACCGTGCTGGTTGGCGGCCTGCGGGTGCTGAACACCAACTTCGACAATTCGAAGCATGGGGTGTTCACCAAGAATCCCGGAACGCTCACCAACGACTTCTTCGTCAACCTGATCGACTTCAACACGACGTGGAAGGGAATGGGCGGTTCACAGGAAGTCTTCGAAGGCAGC
>JAYRXB010000152.1:0-3484 GCA_041917735.1 Cyclobacteriaceae bacterium | reverse complement strand
ATACAAGGGCGACGATGAGGCGCACCAGCCACCGTTCAGACCTGTTGACTGAGTAGCCCGGGCTTTCGCTCACCAAGTATTATTTTTGCGCCATGAAACGCCTGGTATTGCCCCTGTGTGCTGTTCTGAGCATTGGCGCGGCGCTTGCCCAACCTTCTCCGGGTCCGTTTGTAGCGGTGGAAGGAACGGACAGCTTGTATGTGGGTGGTTTCCGGCGTAACAATGATGTGCGCTTTCACTACACCTCACAGCGGTACCTGCTGGAGTATGGTTCCAAGCGGCAGTCTGCCTCGGGCAGTGGCCTTTTCAGTAACGTCAGTGAATTCCTGGGAGGTGGATTTACCTATAAATTCCTGGATCTCGATCTTTCCTTTTCCCTTCCTCAAACGCGCGTGTTGGAGACGGGATTACAAAACCTCAGCCAGTTTCGGCTGTCCGGAAGCTATTCTTCCCGACGGTGGACCATCCGTGGTTACTGGCTGCAAAGCACCGGCCTCGTTGCCGCAGATGCTGAAGGAAATTTTATTTCCGGCCCGACGGTGGATATGCTAAGCCTGGGGCTGCCCATCACTTATTATTTCAACCATCGCCGGTACTCATTCCGGGCAGCGGCCTTTCAGAATGAAGTTCAGCGGCGTAGCGCAGGATCTTTCCTGCTGCGCATTGAGCCGTTCTACAGGCGCTTGGGTGTGGGCAATGGCCTCGTTCCTCCTGGCCAGGACACCAACACGAAATACGGCGAGCAGGCTGGCCTGAAGTATGCATATGCACCCGGGGTGACACTGCAGCCGGGGTTTGGATACAACTGGAGCAGCCGGCAGGGCAAGTGGTTTGTGTCTCCCATGGTCTTCGTGGGTGCGGGTGTGGCAGTGAATGTCTACAAGGGAAATTCCGGGGAGCGTACCAACGTCAACCCCGAATGGCGCGGCAGTGCGGTGCTCAACATGGGATACAATGGCCCGCGGTGGTATGCTGCCTTCCGGTCGTCCTTTGAATACAACTATTTTCTGCTCGATCCATCCTACTTCCAAACGTCGGACCTGAAGCTTGGACTGACGGTAGGGTATAGGTTTAACTACTTCGAGAAGTTCTTGCCGGAGTCCATCTTTTGAAAGTGGGTCAATTGCCCTGGGCCTTAATCCGGGAAGATGGATGGGGAGGGTGCCGCTATTCGCGTCGCCGCATCCTTGCCATAAAGAAACCATCATACCCTTCGCTGGGCCAGCAGCGATCCTGGGACAGCATCTCAAACTTGTTGCCGTGCGTGGAGAGAAATTTCTCCACTTGCTTTTCATTCTCGGAAGGAAGAATGCTGCACGTGGCATACACCAGTACACCACCTGGTTTCACCATGACGGAGTACTGCTGCAGAATGTCCTGCTGGATGCTTTGAACATTCGCGATAAATTCTGCCGAGAGTTTCCACTTCGCATCGGGATTGCGGCGCAGAACACCGAGTCCCGAGCAAGGGACATCCAGGAGCAGGCGGTCGGCGGAGCTTTCCAATCGCTTGATCACTTTGGAGGAGTCGATGGTGCGGGCCTCAATCAGGTCGCTGGCACCGGCACGACGGGCACGCTTCTTGAGTTCGTCGAGCTTCCATCCTTCGGTGTCCATGGCGATGATGCGTCCCTTGTTTTGCATGAGCGCGGCCAGGTGCAGCGTCTTGCCACCGGCCCCGGCACAGGCATCAATCACCCGCATGCCGGGCTTCACATCCAGGTACGGGGCGATGCGCTGCGAGGCGGCATCCTGTACTTCAAACAGCCCATCCCTGAAGGCCTGGCGGGTGAAGATGTTCTGCCGCTCTTCGAGCAACAGGGCATCGGGAAAATCGGGCATCCGCTCGGTCTCGATGCCTTCTTCTTCCAACAGGAGGGCTTGTAGCCCTTCGCGCGAGATCTTGAGTGTGTTGACACGAAGTACCACGCGAGCCTGTTCATTCAGGGCGTGAAGTTCCTTGTCCCACCACGCCGGTAGTTCAGCTTCGCCCAGGACGTCGAGCCAGTCGGGTATCGACTCACGGATTTTGCGCACCGACTTTATCCGTTCGTAGTTCTGCTCAAGCTTTCGGGGATCCAGGGCACGAAATTCTTCCCACGGCGGCAGGTCGATGGTATTCCAGGTGCACCACGTGCCCAGGAGCGACCAGTAATCGCCGGGTTCAGCGCCCGACAGCTCGCGGAACAACCGGTACCAGCGTACGATATCGTATGTGGTTTCCGCAATGAAACGCCGGTCGCGGGCGCCCCACTTCGGGTTTTGCTTCAGTACTTTCTCGATCACCTTGTCGGCATAGCGGTTGCCTTCGAAAATGTCGGAAAGGTTGCGGACAACGGCTTCGGAAAGGTTGCGGTAGAGTTTCACGGTGCAAACATAGCGGATCGGCCTGACTCCGGGGTGGATGAGGTGGATGCCGGGTAACCGGATAGCCAAATGGCCGGTTGCCGGGTAGCCAGATAACAGGGTGTTGGGATATACGGCTTACAGATTGCCGGTCACGAGTTACAGACTACAGATCACATCTTCTTCATGTGGGCCATTTAATGGCGAGTTTATCCAGGAAAAAATGCAGGCACTCTACCGGTTCCTTGCTAACTTCATCGCATGATGCAACGAAGAAAATTCATCCTCAGCACAGCTGCAACGATGGCAGGAGCTGCCTTCCTTCGTCCGTCGTTTGCCGCTGCGGCCGCCCCGACGTTCCGAATGAACTATGCTCCCCACGACGGGATGTTCAAGAATTCCGCCGGAGCGGATTTTGTCGATCAAATCAAGTTCATGTACGACCAGGGGTTCCGCGCCATCGAAGACAACGGTCTGCTGGGTCGCTCCGTGGCGGACCAGGAACGCATCGGCAAAACGCTCTCCCAGTTGGGCATGACCATGGGCGTGTTTGTCGTGGATGGCGGCGATAACTGGAAGACTTCCCTCACTACCGGCAAACCGGAATTCCTCGATACGTTTGTGAAGACCTGCAAGACCTGCGTCGAAACGGCCAAACGGGTCAATGCGAAGTGGATGACAGTGGTGCCGGGATTCTACGAGCGGAAAACCCCGATCGGTATCCAGACGGGCAATGTGATTGAAGCCCTGCGTCGCGGCGCCGAAATCTTCGAACCCCATGGACTAATTATGGTCCTGGAGCCGTTGAGCGACACGCCCGACTTGTTCCTGCGCTACTCCGACCAAACGTATGAAATTTGCAAGGCGGTGAACAGCCCGTCCTGCAAGATTTTGTTTGATATTTACCACATGCAGCGCAACGAAGGCAACCTGATCAACAACATTGACCGCTGCTGGAACGAAATTGCCTACTTCCAGATTGGCGACAACCCGGGACGCAAAGAGCCAGGGACGGGGGAGATCAACTACACGAACGTATTCAAGTACATCGATGACCGAGGCTACCGTGGTGTGATGGGGATGGAGCATGGGAACGCAGGGGCGGGGAAGGAAGGGGAGGCGGCGCTGATTGCGGCGT
>JAYRXB010000151.1:0-4845 GCA_041917735.1 Cyclobacteriaceae bacterium | reverse complement strand
GCCAGGACAGCGTGGAGGTATTCTTCCGGGTTAAAGCCAACCTCGCCGCTCCGACCCGGTACTTGGTGAAATGGGATAAGCGTGACAGTTATGCACAACGCCTGGGCACACCCGTCATTCCGGCGGATACCCTGACGCTAACACAGGCCTGGACCGAGGGGCGGTTTGCTTTTGTCAAACCAGCAAAACCCTGGCTCCTGGTTGTCAACTTTGTCAACATTGGCACCGGCAAAACCTGGCCATTCTTTAAACAGATTGAGTCGCACTATCCGGTCAACGGGCATGTAGAGCACAATGGTATCCGGCAATGGGATACATTCCTGCTTTCCGAAAACACGTATGTACTCCAGGGCCCTGCGCCCGGGAAAACGTTGTTCGTTTCCTACTATCGGGACAACTTCCCAAGTCCGTCACCTCCCTTTGTCGTAAAGGAATTGAAGATGGACCGCTTCCTTTTCCCCGATTCGGTCTTTGCCATTGCGTCCGGTGGTCAGGTAGGACCGTTTCGCCATGAAGGGCTTTACCTGGTGCAGGATGACACCACCTCGCAACAGGGTTACTCATTCTACGTGCGACGCTCTCCCTACCCCAAATACAATAAGCTGGCGGACCTGAAAGGCCCCCTCCTGTTTGTAACTACACAGGAAGAGAACGATGCGCTTGGCCTGGCCGGAGAAGACAAAGCAAAATTCGACAAGGTAATTCTTACCGTTACTGGCAATCCCGATCGTGCCCGGACGTTCATGCGGAACTACTTCAAGCGAATTGAATATGCCAATTTTTACTTTACCTCGTTCAAGGAGGGCTGGAAGACAGACCGGGGGATGATCTTTACCATTTTTGGTCGACCGGATGAAGTAGAAATCGATGGGGGTTTTGAAGTCTGGGTATACAAGAACCCGAAGCAGACTTTCAGTTTTGCCAGGGCCGGGAGTGTCTACCATCCCGATCATTCGGTACTTGTCCGCCAGAAAGGCTATACCGAAAACTGGTACCTTACCATAGACCTCTGGCGCAAGAGCCGATTCTGACGTGGAGCGGAAATGAAGGTCTGCCACCTGCTCCAATCCCGTAATTCCCTTACTTTCGCTCATGGATAATCAAGAACTGGTGTATGGAACCCGTGCTGTTATGGAAGCGGCACGCTCAGGCAGGCAAGTAGAAAAGGTTTTTCTTCAGGCCGGAGTGGCCAATGACCTGATGAAAGAACTGGTTCAGACCCTGAAGGATAGCGACATTCCTTTTAGTTGGGTTCCCGCCGAAAAACTGAACCGGCTTACCACCAAGAACCACCAGGGTGCCGTTGCGTTCCTGTCGGCGATCCAGTACGCCAACCTGCAGCCGATTATTGACCACGCCTACAGCGAAGGCCGTTCGCCGTTTCTCCTGTTGGTTGACCGGGTCACGGATGTGCGAAACTTCGGGGCGGTAGCCCGGACGTGCGAATGTGCCGGACTTGATGCCATCATTATGGAGGACAAAGGGAACGCCCCAATTACCAGTGATGCCATCAAGACTTCTGCCGGGGCACTTCATCACCTGCAGGTATGCCGCGTAAAGTCGCTGAAGCAAACGATGCGGGAACTGCGTGACAATGGGATCCAAGTGGTAGCCTGCACTGAAAAGGCTGCCGACGATCTTTACTCCGCCGATTTGTCGGGCCCCACAGCCTTGCTGTTGGGTTCGGAAGAGGATGGCATTTCGACGCCGTTGTTGAAGGATGCCGATCGCCTGGTTAAGATTCCGATGAAGGGAAAAATTGAATCCCTGAATGTCAGCGTGGCGGCTGGAATAGCCATCTACGAAGTCGTCCGGCAGAAGATGGCGGCCTCGAACAAGGCGGCTCGCTAGCTCACTCAGAGGTAATCGGTACCGTCTGGTCTGGCCTTGAGGTCATTGACATACCGCCGGAATAAGTCTTCCTTATCTTTCTCGCAGATGATTACCACGTTGCCAAAAACACCGACGAGGTAATCATTGAGGCCCTGTGCAACGATGAGCGTTTCTGGCGGACCAATCACCACCGAATTCCGGGTATCGTAGATCAGCGCTTTCGCATTCACCACATTGTTGTCAGTGTCTCGTTCGGAGGCTTCATGTAACGATGCCCAGGACCCGAGGTCAGACCAACTGAAATTTCCGAGTGCCACGTATACGTTGTCAGCCTTCTCCATCACGCCATAGTCGATCGAGATGCTCTTCGTTTGCCCATAGACCCGGGCGACGTGGTTTCGCTCCTGCGGTGTGAGGAGATGGGGCCCAATCTCTTCAAACGCTTCAGCCAACTCCGGCAAGTAGCGATGAAATGCTTTCGAGATTGCCTGCACACCCCAGATGAATATCCCGCTGTTCCAAACAAAATCGCCGCTTTCAATAAATGTCTTTGCCAGCGCAAGGGCCGGCTTCTCCGTGAATGTCTTTACTCGCTTCAGGCTGGCCTTGCTTTCCAGGTACTGTATGTAACCATAACCGGTCTCTGGACGCGAAGGCTTAATGCCCAGCGTTATCAATTTGTCTTGGCTGAGCGCCTGCTCTGCTGCCTTGCGGATAGTAGCCTGGAACTCCTTCTCATTCAGAATCAAGTGGTCGGCAGGGCTAACCACCATCACTGCATCCTTGTTACGTCGGCGGATGCGTGCTGCCGCGTACGCAATGCACGGTGCAGTGTTCTTGCGCATGGGCTCCAGCACCAGCTGGTCCGGGTCGAGCATGGGCAACTGTTCCTTTACCAGCTCCGCATGTTCTTCGTGTGTGACAATAAGAATGTTTTCTGCCGGGCACAGGGGGAGGTAGCGCTCATACGTTGACTGCAGCAAGGTCTTGCCCGTGTGGAGTACATCCAGAAACTGCTTGGGTTTTGCGTTGCGACTATAGGGCCAGAATCGGGTGCCAATCCCGCCGGCCATGAGAACCACATATAAATTTCTCTCCATCTGCCTGCTCAGAATAACAATTTTGGGGTCCGTCCGTTCATCCTATACACCCTGCGGATTAGCAACAAATAATGGACTAAGTGCAGAAAAATTCAGTATATTCAATGGCAATTCGCTTTCCAACGATTGCGGAAGGCAAATGTAAGTATTTAATCGACTCGGGAATTTATGGTCGTCGCGGAAGACAAGGACATACTCAAGCTTAGACTCAAGGAACACTTCGGCTATACTTCATTCAGGGGGAACCAGGAGGCCGTGATTCGCAACATCCTCAGCGGACGCAACACCTTCGTCATCATGCCCACGGGTGCGGGCAAATCGCTCTGCTACCAATTGCCCGCAATGATCAAGGAGGGACTGGCAATTGTTATCTCTCCGTTGATCGCGCTCATGAAGAACCAGGTGGATCAGCTGAACGCCTATGGCATTCATGCCCGCTTCCTCAATTCCACCCTCAGCAAAGCAGAAATCACGCGACTAAAGAAGGATTGCGTAACGGGAACAGTCAAATTGCTCTACGTTGCTCCGGAGTCACTCAACAAGGAAGATAACATCACTTTCCTGCAAAAGGTCAAGATTAGTTTTGTCGCCATCGATGAAGCGCACTGTATTTCCGAATGGGGTCATGACTTCCGGCCGGAATACCGAAAGATCAAGAGCATGATCGGCCAGCTGGGCGAAATGCCCGTCATCGCATTGACAGCCACCGCCACGCCAAAAGTTCAGCTTGACATCCAGAAGAACCTGCAGATGGAAGAGGCTGATGTATTCATTTCTTCGTTCAACCGTAAAAACCTGTTTTACGAAGTCCGGCCCAAGAAGGAAACCAAGAAGCAGCTCATCCGGTTTCTCAAGGAACACAAGGGAAAATCAGGGATTATTTATTGCTTGAGCCGAAAGAAGGTGGAAGAGATTGCTCAACTGCTCAACGTCAACGGGTTCAGTGCGGCTCCTTACCATGCAGGCCTTGATCCTGACATCCGCATCAAGAACCAGGATGACTTTCTCAACGAGGAGGTCAACATCATCGTTGCCACCATTGCTTTTGGAATGGGAATTGACAAGCCAGATGTCCGCTTCGTGGTGCACTACGATGTTCCCAAATCACTGGAGGGCTATTACCAGGAGACCGGACGCGCCGGACGCGATGGGCTCGAGGGCATTTGCCTCATGTTCTACAGTCACAACGACCTGAACAAGCTGGAGAAATTCAACAAGGACAAGAGCGTCCAGGAGCGTGAGAATGCCCGGGTCCTTCTCCAGGAGATGGAATTTTACGCCGAATCACCCGTCTGTCGCCGGCGACAACTCCTGCACTACTTCGGGGAAGAATTCATGCAGGCCAACTGCGGCATGTGCGACAACTGCGTTCATCCCCGGGAACGCTACGATGGAACAGAGGCCGTACGCACCGTACTGGAGGCGGCCAAACAAACCAATGAACGTTTTGGCCTCAACCACCTCATCCAGGTCATTCGCGGCACCGAAGACGAATACGTTAAGAGTTATGGCCACTTCGACCTTCCGATTTACGGCAAGGGAGGCAACGAAGAAGTGGATCACTGGAAATCCGTCATCCGCCAGGCGCTGATCTATCAATACCTCGAAAAGGATATCGAAAACATCGGGGTCCTCCGCCTCACCGAGAAGGGCAAGAAGTTTCTCACCAAGCCTCACCCCATCGAACTGGCACGCGATCACGACTTCACCACCGCCATCGAGGACGAGGAAGTATCCACCGAAAAGCCGGCGGCCTCAAAGTCCTACGACGAGAAGCTCTTCGAGATGCTCAAGAACCTTCGCAAGCAGGTTGCCCGGCACAAGACCCTCCCTCCCTACGTGATCTTCCAGGATCCCTCGCTGGAAGAGATGGCGACGACCTACCCCACCACCCAGGAAGACCTCGCTGCCG
>JAYRXB010000150.1:0-4141 GCA_041917735.1 Cyclobacteriaceae bacterium | reverse complement strand
GGATGAAGTGCCAGCGGGATACCCTGCTTGTCGACAGCCACCGGCGTTGATCCTGTCGTGTTTACGGCCAGCGCCTTAACCGACTGGGCAGCGCCAGGGCCTGCCAACCGAAGGCATTCTTTCACACTTCGTTCCAGGCTTTCCAGGTAATCCAGCGGATGTTGTCGGAACTGGCTTGATGCGGCGTCGCAATACAAACCTTCTTTCCAGCGGGGATATTTACACACCGCAGAGGAAACCTCGTGCCCATTGCTTGTGTCGACCAACACCGCGCGGACGCTGTCCGTGCCGAAGTCGATCCCGATAACCGATGCGTTCATGTCGACTAGTTTCGGATGATGCGACAGCCAAACACGCGGCCGGCCGTCTTTCCTGTATGCCCTTGGATCTTCACCTCCACCCGCGACTTGCCTTTGAGAAGTTCGTGCGGGATGGGATACGTAACGTCGAAGAACCGACCGGCTGCCCCGCCGGTGAGTTCCTGGGTGCCCACCTTGACACCATCGACGAGGAGGTCAAAGCCGCGGTTCGCATCATCGCCGATGTAGGTACACAGCAGGCTGCTCGGCGTATCGGCCAGCACGGTCATCTCAAACGACATGAAGCCTCCGTTGCGCGCTTCGCGTCCCCGGCGCCCCAGCGCATCACTCGTATACGACTTCTCGCTGGCTTTGAGGTTATGGTCGCGTTCCGGCTGCATTTCTCCCAGCCGCATGATATCGATAGTACGACTTTCGATATCGGCCTCGTACTTGCGCTGCGCCTGGTATTCTCCTTCCCGTTTCGACCACTCGTCGGGCGTGAAGTAGTCCCAGTACACATTGTAGTATTGATCAACCGTCTTGTAGAACGGCACCAGGGTCACGGCACTTGGCTTCGCGACGGATGTTTCAAACGTAAGGGGTGCGCCGGTTGGTTTCGCCCACTCGGTCACGTTGCGGTTGTCGGTCAGCAGCACCGTGGTTCCAAAGATCGGGTCAGGCATCTCGGTACCCAATTGTCCCGCCATCACCACGGGGCCATACAACAAGGCGATGCGGTTGGGGTTATCGGGCATGCTTTCGGAATACAAATGCATGGGTGCAACGAATTCCAGCTTGTCGTTGGCTTTCCAGGTGCGGGAAATACTCCAGTATCCGTTGGCATCCCGCGTAGCTTTCACCGGCTTGCCGTTGACGGCCATGACCAGGTCCCTGGCTGCCCACTTGGGCTGGCGCAACTTCAGGGTGAATTTCGACGACTTGGCGCCGGAAACGATGAACGCGATGTTCCCGTCTTCCGGGAACTTTGATTCTTGCCGAAGGGTGATACCCTTTTCCTTCCAGTTCAATTCGGATGGAATGAAGAGGTTAACGATCAGGCTGCCATCTTTTCCTTCGTAGTAAATTCCCTCGGTATACTTGGAGTGGTTTTCGATACCGCTTCCCACGCAGCAGGTGAAGGTATTGAACGGACGGCTGAAGTGCTTGCGTGTTCCCATTCGGAGCGGGACGAAGTAGCACATCATGCCGTCGTTGGGATTCTGGGAAGCCAGGATATGATTGTAAAGGGCGCGCTCGTAGTAGTCGGCATAGGCAGCCTTCGGTTCCCATGAATACAAGAACCGCGTCAACTTGAGCATGTTATACGTATTGCATGTCTCGCAGGTATTGTCGCTGAGCCGGTTGTTGAGCTTGTCGGGCTCGCCGAGGTACTCGTAGTTGCTGTTGCCGCCGATCACGTAGGTATGGTGACCCACCATCGTATCCCAAAAGAAGTTGGCGATCTTTTTGTCGCCGTCGCGGGCAGCCAGCTCATACCGGCGCGCACACCCGATGGCCTTCGGTACGTTGGTATTGGAGTGTTTGCCCTGCAGGGCGTCCACACCTTTCTCCAGTTCACCCAGCACAAACTTGTCGTGAAACTTGTAGGACAAATCCAGGTATTTTTTTTCGCCCGTGAGTTCGTACGTATGAACAAGTATGTCGTTCATGCCGCCGTACTCGCACTTGCGCATGAGTTCCAGCTGCTCGTCGTTCAGGTCTTTAAGTATCCAGGCCGTCCAGTCGCACATGCCGATAAGGACTTTCAGTGCCTGTGCATTGTCACACAACAAGTACGCGTCGGCAAGACCGGCCATCACTTTGTGCACGGTGTACCATGGCGACCAGCCTCCGTTGAGGTCGAAGCCTGCAGTCTTGATGATGCCATGCTGGACCTTCCAGAAAATACTATCCTCTTTAGGAATAGCTCCCACGTAGCCTGTCTTGCGGGCGTCCTGGCAGCGGGCCAGCTCGGAAATCGTATAGTCTACCTTCTCCTTGAATCGAACATCGCCGGTGGATGCGTACATCATGGCGCAGGCCGACAAGTAGTGCCCAAGCGTATGTCCGCTCAGGCCGTCGCTCTCCCAACCGCCGTAGATATCGCCTTTCGTTGGAAGACCCGCGTTGGCATGGAAGCGGTGCAGCAAGCGATCCGGTTCCAGCGTGAGCAGATAAGCCATGTCTTTATCCATGGCATTCTTGAACGGACTGCCGTCGAGGAGGCGCACGTCACGAAGACTGAACGCATACGCCTGCACTTCGACAGACGGCTTTACTTTGATTTTGGGGTTGTTCTTCTCCGGCAGGTAAGCCTGGCCATGCGCGGCACCGAGAACAAAGAGAAGAAGGCCAACGGTCGCGAGCTTTCTCATGGTCAGTAGTTGATCTTGATGTCCTTGATCTTGCGCGGCAGCCACACTTGCATGGCATTCTGGCCCCGGTTGCACCAGGCGTAATACGGGATCGCCGTCACCGTCTTCATTTCCGTGGTAACCGAAATACCGTTGGCGTCCACCTTTACTGAAGGCGACTGAAACTCGATGGTAGTGACTCCTTCCAGCAAGTCGGAGCGATGCCGGGTGGTGAAAGTGGTCTTCTCGGGCACGATGATGTTCCAGGCCTGGTTGCCGTTGTCGGCGCCTTCCACGCAATACACGATGGGACCACGTTGTAATGCGACCCGATCCTGGTCCTGCGAAACCTCATCGCGGGCTACCACTTGCTTCACGTCCATGGGTAGTTGAAGAATCAACTGGTCGCCTTTCTTCCATTCGCGTTGGATGACGGCATAGCCCTTTTCCATTGTGTAAGTCACCGGCTTTCCATTGAGCGTCAACTCAAACGGCTTGGCGGTCTTGTCGACAAACTGGTACAGTCCGCCGGGGACCGCTTCGCCTGTGGCCCAACCGGGAATGCGTACGTGCATGGTGAATTTGGTTTTCGACTTCGGCTCCAGGGTCATCTTCACTGTGCCCTCCCACGGGTAGTTGGTTTCCACCTGGATGGGCACTTCATTCTTGCCAAACTTTGCAGTGGTCTTGCTGCCGATGAACTGGTTCACCCAGAAACCATCGGGTGAAGCGCTGTAGATGTAGTCACCCACCGATGCCACCAGGCGTGCAATATTGGCCGGGCAGCAGGCGGTGCCGAACCAGTCCCGCCGAAAATGCTGACCGCGCGACGCCAGCGGGTTGCCGTAGAAGAAGCGGTCGCCGCTGAGCGAGAGCCCGTCGCGGGCACCGTTGTAGAGACTGCGCTCCAGCACGTCAACAAACTTGCTGTCGCCCGTCATCAGGTTCATGCGCTGGTTCCAGAATACCATGCCCACCGACGCACACGTCTCGCAGTATGCCTGCTCATTGGGAAGGTCATAGTCGATGCTAAAGCCTTCGTTGCGGCCGGAGGATCCGATGCCGCCGGTGAGGAACATGTTGCGGTAGACTACGTCCTCCCATACGGTGTTCATGGCTTTCATATAACCCTCGTCGCCGGTGAGCGCCGCTACGTCGGCCGCGCCGGTGTAGAGGTACATGGCACGCACTGCGTGGCCGGTGATTTCTTTCTGCTCCCGCACCGGCACCACATCCTGGGCATAGGCCGTGTCCTTCCAGTCGGTCCAGGTGTAGCCTACGGCATACTTATGGCCGCGCTCTTCCAACAACCAGTGTGCGAGGGCGAGATATTTCTTGTCCTGGGTAACGGAGTACAACTTCACCAGCGCCAGTTCGAGTTCCTGGTGGCCCGTCACCCAGTGTTTTTTGCCGGGTCCAAAAAGGTTGTTGAAGTGATCCGCGAAACGGATGGCCACATCGAGCAGCTTCCGCTTGCCGGTGGCG
>JAYRXB010000149.1:0-8271 GCA_041917735.1 Cyclobacteriaceae bacterium | reverse complement strand
GCACCCCCGGGTGTTTCGATTACCAGGAATCCTTGTGTAAATGTGTATGGGTAAATGGTGTCGTTATAACGACAGTTGCCATCGCTCCGAAACTCGATCATTTCGCCCTCCCCTGACCAGAGGCCGATCAACTCCTCGGAGGTTCCGCTGAAGGTCTTGGTCTGCCCCTGCAGGACCCCAATGGAAACTAACAGGAGGATCAGCGCAACTGATGCGGATCGCAGGGCTTTCTCACAACACATTATTCAGCTGTTCTTTGATTTTCTCAAGTTCTTCCTTCATGGAAACTACTTCGCGCTGAATGGGAGCATCATTCGCCTTCGATCCGATGGTATTGATCTCACGGCCGATTTCCTGTGCGATGAATCCCAATTTCTTGCCGCCGGAAGCTCCCTTCATGGTTTCCCGGAAGTAGGTCAAATGGGCACGTAGTCTGACCCGCTCCTCGTGAATATCGAGCTTCTCAATATAGAACAGCAACTCCTGTTCCAGCCTGTTCTTATCAAATCCTTCTTCGCCGAAAAATTCCGTTACCTGTTCCCGAAGCCGTTTCCTGATTTTCTCCACCCGGCCCGGATCCAACGACTCAATGGCATTCAGGCCGTTCTCAATCTGGTCCAGGTATCCGCCAAGCTTCTCGGCCAACACTTGTCCCTCACTCTGTCGAAAATCATTGCAGAGCTTGATCGCCGTTACGAGCGCTTCCAACATTTTTTCGTGCACATCGGGCGAGGCCTTTTCTTCTTCCAGCGACACCTCCGGTGACCGAAGGGCCAATTCGAAGAGGTTATCGTAGGGCGCCATGACACGGTCGGCCAACTTCTTCAACTCCTGGTAGTGGGCGATAAACCGATCTTCGTGGTACCTGGCCGTCGCGGCTGTACCCCGGTGTTTGTCAAATGTTACCGTTGCCGAAATTTTTCCTCGCTCCAATTGCTCCTGAATCATGTTCCGGATTTCGATTTCCTTTTCGGAAAACACCGACGGCAGCTTGAGGTTAAGGTCAAGAAACTTTGAGTTCAATGATTTTACTTCCACGTGAATGGCTCCTTCGGCAACAACGCCAAGGGCCTGTCCAAAGCCGGTCATGGAACGAAGCATAGATGATATTTTTTGCAAGATACGGGGTATCCCGAAAGATGATCAGAAATCCAGTCCCACGGATACCATGATGCGTGGATCCTTCACCTTGTAGTTCTCAACCGGCCACGCGTAGTCGAATTTGAGGTAGTAACCCAGGATCATGGATCGGAATCCAAACCCGTAGCTATACAACCAGGGATTGAGGTATTGCTTCAAGTCGATGGTAAAGGGCCCTGACTTTACTTCTACCGTACGCAGGCTATTCTCTGAATTTATCGGGGGAGCACCTGTCCAACTGGTGCCGATGTCGTAGAATGCCGTGAACTGCATATGACGCAGGAAGCCACTGGACGTTGATCCACCGCCGAGCGCGCGCACCAGCGGCATCCGGAGTTCTGCATTGAACATGGCGACGCTGGTTCCATACAGGGTGGCGTAATCAAATCCGCGCAACGTTGTGGCAAACTCGGTAAAGACAAGATTCTCGTTGTACCCGGAAGTCACGTACAGCGGATTCTTGACTCCTTCGTAGTTGGTGACATTTCCAAACCAGTTGTCCACACCACCCAACACATACTGTTTGGGGGCGTTGCCGAAGAAATTGCCGGTATAGCCACGTACCGCCAGGACAATTTCCCGATAAATCTTCTGATAGTGACGAAGGTCCAGGTACACCTGTGAAAAACTTGCATTCTTGTTGCCAATTCCCTCATAATGCACCAATCCCAATTTACCCCGGGTGCCCTCCATCAGGTTGAGCCCGTTGTTGAGCGAGTTGTCAAATACCAACTCCGCCCGTCCGCCAACGTACCATTGACTCTTTGAAGGTCGGTAAACGGGCGGTGAGACGACGCGCTGGTCAGGGCCCAGGTCTTCGTAAAATGTGTAGCCGGTAAATGGCTTCAGTGAAACACGGGTGCGCACGGTCAGCGGAAGCGATACACCAAATTCCATTTTCTGCCAGGAGTACTTCTGTCGTTGCACATTGGAACTGACGCCAGACTCCTCGTTCTGTGACCAGAAAATAACTTTTCGATCATACCGCACACTGAAGTCTACGCGATGTTTCAGGTAATGGAATTCCCCAAACACATCTCCGCTCTTCCAGTCGAAAGCAGTCTGAATCCCTCCGTGAATCCTGAAATTCTCCAGGATGTCGTTCATTTGAGTCTCCAGGCGAATGCTGAACCCGCGCAACGGGTCAACCACGAAATCTGTGGCGAAATTTTCATAACTGAACTTTGGTTGGTACGGAAATGGACCTGTAATTCGATTCCCTTCCTTGGCCTTCATGTACCTGCTCAGGAAGGTTTCGCCCGGCCGCTGCGCCTTGAGCGCTTCATCCTCGAACTTATAGTCGTCTGTATTGACATCCGGCTCTTTCTTCGGTGGTGGAGTTACAGTGACCGGCTTTCTGATCGTGTCCTGTTTCAACGCCTCCTCCTCAAAGGAGTAATCATCCACGTTCACCTCTGCTGAGGGCCGGGCTTTTCTAAGGCTGTCTGCGGCCAGCGAGTCCAACGACGGGCTTGCCTTCAGCGAGTCGACCGGAGCAAGATGCTTTACCGAATCTTGCCCCTGGGGAACGCGCGCGGAATCTGCGGGCTGGCGATGCAGCGTATCCACTTTTTTCTGGGGCTCAGCCGGAAGACTGTCCTTTCGCTGTTGCAGGCGCTCGTTGATCAGCTGCTTCAAAGGCACTCCCTGTCTCACCTCCCGCTTGCGTCGTTCGGTGAGTGTTCGAACTTGCTGGGTCTCCTTTCTCCGGGTGGCGGGCGTAAAGATCTGTCGTTCCAGGTTAAACGGATGATACACAAACACATCCTCCCGGGTTCGGTTGACCATGACAGCTGCGAAGACTCCGGATTCTGCGTGAATATCAAAAGACTTGATACTGGATTGAAAGTTTGTCACCTGCGCATACACGCCGGTCTGTCGGTTGAACCTAAACAGGTTGATGATGCCGCGCTGGTCGCTTAAGTAATAGATGTTGTTTTCGTCGACCACCTTGGGTGCATAGTCGCGACTGAGTGTATTCGTAATCCGGCTGACGACATTGGTGGTGGTGTCGAGGTTATAGGCAAACAAGTTATAGTTGGTTGCCGCTTTGCTAAAATCACGCCGCACCGAATTAACGGTGTCCGTAGTGCGGTTGGAACTGAAGACAAGCGTATTGGTATTGGGGATGAACACCGGGTCAAAATCATCGAACAAATCGTTGGTGAGTCTCCGGGTCCGGTCGCGGCGCGTGCTGATCAGGTATAAGTCATTTTGACCGTCAAGGTCTGCACTGATAACGGCAAGGCGGCCATTATCCGAAAAGCTCAGGCTGCGGATGTTACTGAACCGATCCAGTGTGCGCGGAATCTTGCTGCGGGTGGTGAGGTCATAAAGCCAGAAAATATGCTGTCCATAGCGTGTACCGATAACGCCCAGGGTATGGCCGTCGGCCCAGCTTACCAGGGGCAGACTGGTGTCCACCGTCTGGCGAAAGACTTTGTTCCCGTCATTCAGGATGGTGGTTTCCTTTCCTGTCTCCAATGATTTAACAATCACCGTATACCTTCCCCTATCGTTCTCTGCATAGGCAATGTTCCTGCCATCCGGGCTAATCTTCATGGTTGTATAAACGATGGTCTTCCGGTGTCGAGGAATGAGCCTCAGGCTGTCGGAAGCAGTAATGTAGCTGGCGCTAATCCGCTGCTGGTCTTCGCCATAAAAGCGCTTCCAATCGGCCACCAGTTGCTTGAATGGGATGCCCAGGGTTATGTAAATGCTCTTTTGTTCATTCCGGATGACCCGGGTATAGTTGAGAATGTTGGCGACGCTCGCCTTGCCATATTTCTCCACCACATAGTTCCAGATGGATTGCCCGATCAAGGAGGCTTCGGCGCCCGACATCTTAAACGCCTTATTCACCTGTTTACTATTCACAAACTGCCTGGCATAGTCATCCATTTCCGCATCCCAACCATGCGCGGCATAGGCAGAGACGCCATCGATGAACCAATCGGGAAGATTCATCAGAACGGCATTCTGAAACATGTCCTTGAGGCTTCCCCCAAACATCATTTCATTGACCATCAAATCGGTCACCTTTAGAATCAGCTCCTCCTTAAAGCCCTCGAGCGTTCCAGGGTGGGCTATCTCCACATAGGGTTTTATGAATTCCGTCTCGCCACCCACCCGGTATTGCTTGCCCAGCATGCCCATGTTGCTTTGCTGCAAGTCGGTCACGGAATTATAGAGGAACACCTTGGTCTTGAGGTAGGGCGGGTAACCAATCAGGTCCGTAATGCGATCGAATTCCGACTCCAGGTATTGGGCAGCCTCGTTGGCCACACGACGGCGATCGTCGTAGTAGTAGACATCAAAATTGTCGGAACTGATATACTGCCATTCAAACGTGCGGTACTGGACCCTGTTCCGCCCAAACGTTTCATTCGCCATCTGGGCTTGCGCCGAAAGTGCAAACAGCAGAAATCCCGTTAAGACCGGTAACCAACGCGCGCCAGGCCTGAATCGCATGATCAGAAACAATCAGTTCGAATATAACGGTTTGAACCTTGAAATATTGACCTCGTCCGGCAACGCGGCGATCCCATCCATCCAATCGGCCAACCGGGACGCAAAATACGGCGCCAGGCTTACACCTTTGGTGCCCAGGCCATTGAAAATAACAACCTTTCCCGACTTGGGATGGCCGCCCACCAATGGTCTGCGGTCACTTACGGTAGGCCGTATACCCCAGTCTTGGTGAATTGGCTCAACCGGTACGTTGACCAGCCGGGCTAATCGATCAGCAAGCAAAGCCTTTCCTTCCTCCGTTGCTTTCGTCACAAATGGCTCGTGCTGATAGGTGGACCCAACAACAAATTCACCCGGCAGGTGCGTCGGCACCACATAGGCCCCCCGGCTGATGATCCGATCCTGCGGCAACTGCATACGCACGATCAATGTCTCACCTTTTAGTGGGCGCAAGGGCAAGTAATCAAACCATTGGCTCTGGAGCGCTGCAAGCCCGTTGCAAAAAACAACCCGGTCTGCGGTGATATCCCGATAGACAACTTCTTGAGCAATGGTCAGGTCATGCTCATCAAAAAAATGACTTTCGTAAGCGCCCTGGTCCATAAGCCACTCCCTGACAGCCGCAACCCAGGCCTTGACATCCAAATAACCGGAAAGCCCAAGTTCCAGACCACCCCATGGATCATTCAATGCATCGCCAGTCAATGGCGCTCGATGAACTTTCTGAACAAAGGGCTTGAGGCTAGCCTCTTGCGCCTTGATTTGCCATTGCTCCTGTTCCTCTAGCGAGAGGAATGGCCGATAAATGGGCATGGGAAAGAAAAACTTCTTGTTCAAGATCTGTTCAGCTTCCGGGTACCATCGTTGCAGGAATGGAAAGAGCAAGTCGGCCGCATAGGTTGGCGTCATCACTTTTCCGGTAATGGGATTGCAGATTCCCGCCGAGATGACAGAGGCTCGATTCTTGGAAGGCTCATCGAAAACAACAACACGCTTGCCCCGGCGTACAAGTTCAACGGCAAGTGCCGAGCCCGCGAGCCCCTGTCCCACCAGGATATAGTCGGCGCGGCGACCCATTTACCTAAGCCTTCCGGTTGGCCAGGTACACACCTCCCAGGATGGCGGCCATTCCAATGAAATGACTGACATACAACTGCTCGCCGTCCAGCACACCCCACATGACAGACACCAGGGGCATGATGTAGGTGACCATGCTGGCATAGAGTGGCGTGGTGATGCGAACCAACTTATTGAAAATTAATCCAGCGATCGCCGTACTCATAAAGGCAAGCAAGGCCACATAGCCGGTCGCTGTCCAGGCTCCTGGCACGACCTCCAGTGTATGCACAAAGTCGGTCATGCCAAACAGCACCAGGGCACCAAGGGGGCCGATGAGCGCAATGGAGACGCTGGTAATGGCCAATGAGCCCAGGTTGGTAATGTTGAACTTGACGAAGTTCAGGTTGAGCCCATAGAATGCGCAGGCGACGACGATGAGCAGTCCATAGGCATTGAAGCCCGTAACCGATCCTCCGCTCCGCGACAACATCAGCAGCACTGTGCCGGCTAATCCTACCAGAATTCCCAACACGGCCGGCCTCCGGAAGATCTGTTTGTAGAAGACAACTCCCATGATCAACGTCCATAGCGGAGAAAGTGTGTTGAGGATTCCCGCAACCGAACTGTCGATACGCTGTTGTGCCGTTGTGAATAGAAAGGCCGGAATAAACACACCCAACAAACCGGAGATAAGAAGCTTGGGAACCTGGTCACGCTTTACTTCGCGCCACTTGAGCACGGCGATGGGAAGCACCAGGACGCCGGCTACCGTGATGCGCAAGGCAGCGACTTCCACGGGAGTCAGGGCAACAAGGCCCTTCTTCATCAGGATAAAGGATGTACCCCAAATCAGCGAAAGGACACCCAACAGCAGAATGGGAAATGACGGATTGTGTTTGGTTTCCACGAAGGATGAATTGAACTCAGTTAGATACTTTTCCTTACGCCATCATCGGTTGCGTGAACACGTCACTTACCTCCTCGAGAATGGTATATACTTCCTCAGCCGTATCAGCCTCTACCAGGCGTGTACGGAACGGTTTGAAATCCGGCAGACTCCGGAAATAGTTGGCATAGTGCCTGCGCATTTCAAAGACGCCCAATCGATCCCCTTTCCACCGGATAGAAAATTCCACGTGCTCGCGGCATACCCGCACCCGCTCTGCCACGGTTGGCGGCGGAAGCAATTGCCCGGTGGCCAGGAAGTGCTTGACTTCACGAAACACCCACGGTGCGCCGATGGCCGCACGTCCGATCATGATTCCATCCACACCGTAACGGTTCTTGTATTCGAGGGCTTTCTGGGGTGAGTCCACATCGCCGTTTCCAAAAATCGGAATCTTGATGCGCGGATTGTTTTTGATTTCACCAATCAGTGTCCAGTCGGCCTCTCCTTTATACATCTGCACGCGGGTCCTGCCGTGTACGGTGAGCGCCTTGATGCCGATATCCTGCAGTCGTTCGGCCACCTCAGCAATATTCTTGGTGCGGTCATCCCATCCGAGTCGCGTTTTCACGGTAACCGGAAGAGTCGTACGCTTTACAATGGCCTCGGTCATCTTAACCATTTTGGGAATATCCTGGAGTAATGCAGCACCCGCGCCGCGGCAGGCCACGGCCTTGACCGGACAACCGTAGTTAATGTCGATCAAATCCGGGTTAACGGAGGCGGCAATCTCCGCTGAACCTACCATGTTTTCTATGTCGCCACCAAAAAGCTGGATGCCGATGGGCCGCTCATATTCAAAGATGTCCAGTTTCTGTCGGCTCTTGGCGGCATGGCGGATCAGGCCTTCGGATGATATAAACTCGGTGTACATCAGGTCAGCACCCCCCGCCTTGCACACCGCACGGAAAGGAGGATCGCTCACATCCTCCATGGGGGCCAGGAGGAGCGGGAAGTCACCCAACGCGATGTCACCAATCTTTACCATTGTTCCGGCGACCACTTAACGTGAAGATTTCGCCATATTTGGCGCAAAAATAGCCAAAAGGCCACACATGGTTCCTGTTACTGTTTCTGATCGTCCCGCATCGATTTCCATCCTCCGGATCATGGCCATGGTCATCTTTGGCTACATCGTGATGGGAAACGTAGTTGCCATGCTGGTGATTTCGGTGTTGTACCAGGGCAACCTGATGGAGGCACTGGCTGACCCCGTAGGTCATCCGGACATTCGCAACATCATGCTCCTGGCACAGGGACTGGCTTCGCTTGTCGGGCTCGTTTTCATTCCGTGGTACTATCTCCGGGCTTTTGAACGGCGGACGCTATCGGGATTCTTTACCGGGTTGCCCGCCGGAGTGTGGATTCCTGTGCTTGCGCTGGTGGTTGTGGTGCTGGCGGTCAGCATCTCGCCGATCGCAGCGTGGAATGCCAAGGTCCAGCTTCCGGCCTGGACCGGCTCCCTGGGCGAACTCCTTCGTCAATTTGAGGACCAGGCAGAAGTGCTGGTTAAGGCCTTTCTGGCCGATCTGACGCCGCGGTTGGAGCGGCGGGCCGAGGTAATCGATGTGTTTGTCGCGCCGAAGGTGGTGCTGGAGTCGCTGACCGGATTCGCCCTGTACCAGGGGCTGCTGGCGTGGGCGCGCATGCCGCCG
>JAYRXB010000148.1:0-5132 GCA_041917735.1 Cyclobacteriaceae bacterium | reverse complement strand
CTAAATTCAACGTCGGCACGGAGGAACTCCTCCACCAGCACAGGAATATCAAACTTCAGGATGTTGAACCCGCTCAAATCAGCACCTTCCATGAAACGCGCGTAGTCCTTGGCGATTTCCTTGAACGTTGGTTTGCCTTCGACGTCGGCGTCTGAAATCCCGTGAATGGCCGTGGACGCAGGAGGGATGGGGATGGTGGGATTAACCAGGTTGTGCTTTTCCAGGATGTCGCCGTTGGGCATCAGCTTGACGACGGCAATCTCTACGATGCGGTCTTGTGATATGCTCGTCCCGGTGGTTTCCAGGTCAAAAAAGCAGAGGGGTATTCTAAGGTTTAGCTTCATGTCGTGTGAGGTCCTGAGGGGAATTAGAGTGTGTTGCCGCCAAACTGGCGAAGGGCCTCGTAAAACATGGAGGATGTGATGCCTAGTTTTTTCAAGGTTTCTTTTGCCGCACTGATGTTCTGCATGTTGTGCTTGCCGGAGAGCTTTACCGGGTGGCGTTCTGTGCTGGATTCCAGCAGGTATTCCTGCCCGCCATCGGTTTGACTCGGATGCGTCTTGTATGGAATGTACAGAACATCAGGCTGGTGCTCTTTCGAAAGGGCTGTGAGTACGGGCTCAAGGTCGAAATAGATCAGGACGCCCCCTTTGGGCGTAGCTGCCTCAAAGCGTGTGAACTGCGCGGTGTAATCGTCTTTGGATACATACGCCGGCGACCCCGACCATTCGATGCCACTGATGAGGCCGATATGGTGCTGGTACCGGAGGAAGACGGTCGTGGGATCGAGGCAGGAGGAAATGCCGTCCAGTCCTTCAATGATGACCACCGGGGCATCGGTAAGCCGGACGGAGTCCTTAACGCCCGGAACGGGTTTACTCAGGACGTAGTCAAAGGAACGGTTGTGATAATGAAGTACATGCATGATCAGCAGGGCGATCATGGTTTTGCCAGAACTCCCGGTGATGACCACCCGATGCTTGTTGGTGCACTCCTGGTATATGAACTCCGGGTAACTGAAGACCGGGATCTTCAATTCCTGGGCCCGAAGCAACTCCGGGTTGTCGCGGGAAATGGAAGGAGCGATAATGACAGCATCAAGGGCTTCCGTCAGCAATTCCGGGTGCCAGCCGGTCGACGGAAGAAGCTGGTGTTCCAGGAGACGTTCTTTCGCCAGGTCATCCGGGGTGGTGTTGGCCGACCCGGAGATCGCGTACCCTTTATGTTGCAGTGCGATGGCCAGATCGAACAGGACCGGGCTGGTGATCCCGGTGATGTGAATTTTTTTCGTCGTGGCCATGGAAAAATTTCGGGTTCAAGTTAAGGTAAAATGTTTATCCCGGGAAACAGTTCATTGACAAGGCCTTATGCCGGGCCTCCCGGGAACCAGGGGGAGGAGGTAGGAAAAAATCACCCAGCAAGGCGAAATTTATTCACAAGTTGTCGTGTTGATGTTTGTAGATTGTTAAGAAGTTGTGGACGTGGCGGATTTTTTAGCGCTGCAGGTACTGTAGGTTTGTTCCTTCAATAAGCAACTGCGTCCAACAACCACGAAGTATGGAGCAACGATCAACGTCTTTGAGGTCAGGCAGCACCAAAATTGCCAAGCTTGTTCCCCGGGATATCTCGGAGAACCTCGGCAAGCTGCCGCCTCAGGCGCTTGATCTGGAAGAAGCAGTACTGGGTGCTTTGATGCTGGAAAAGAACGCGTTAACCGCGGTAATCGAGTACCTGCGCCCGGAGCATTTCTACACGGAACAGCACAAGGAGATCTACCAGGCCATCACCGACCTGTTCAAGGCTTCTGAGCCTGTCGACATGCGGACGGTGGTCGCACAACTGCGCAAGAACGGCAAGCTGGAGTTGGTAGGAGGTGCCTACTACATCGCTGAATTGACGTCCAAAGTCAGTTCAGCAGCCAATATTGAATACCATTCCCGGATCATCATCGAGATGGCGATCAAGCGGGACCTGATCCAGATATCGTCCCAGATTCAGCAGGACGCCTACGAAGACACTACCGACGTATTCGATCTCCTGGATAAGACGGAGCAGTCAATCTTCTCCATTTCGGACTCAAACCTTCGGAAGAACTACGATACCATGAAGTCCCTGATGTTCAGGGCGGTAAGTGAGCTTCAGAAGCGCAAGGAGCACAAGGACGGACTGACCGGTGTTCCAAGCGGATTTACCAAACTAGACCGGGTGCTGAGCGGATGGCAGCGCTCTGACCTTATTATTATAGCCGCCCGTCCGGGTATGGGTAAGACGGCTTTTGTGGTATCAGCCTTGCGCAATGCGGCCGTGGACTTTAACCACCCGGTGGCCATCTTTTCCTTGGAAATGGCTTCCCTGCAGCTGGTCAACCGCCTAATTTCCGCCGAGGCTGAATTGGAATCGGAGAAAATCAAGCGGGGAAACCTGGCCGAATTTGAATGGCAGCAGTTGGTACACCGTACCAACCGGCTCTCTTCAGCCCCGATCTTCATTGACGATACACCTGCACTTTCAATTCTGGAATTGAGGGCTAAGTGCCGGAGGCTCAAGGCAGAACACAATATTCAGCTGATCGTTGTCGACTACCTGCAACTGATGAAAGGCGATAGCCAGGGCAATCGTGAGCAAGAGATTGCCTCCATTTCACGGGCCCTTAAGGGTATTGCCAAGGAACTGGATGTCCCGGTCATTGCCCTCTCGCAGTTGAGCCGGGGTGTTGAAACCCGGGGTGGCGATAAGCGTCCTCAACTGAGCGACCTTCGTGAATCGGGGTCCATCGAACAGGACGCCGACATCGTGATGTTCCTGTACCGCCCGGAATACTATAAGATTACGGTAGACGAAGAGGGACTCCCCACCAATGGGATGGCGGAGGTGATCGTAGCCAAACACCGGAATGGCTCGCTGGATACGGTAAAGCTCAAGTTCATTGGCAAATACACCAAGTTTGCCGATTTCGATGGTCCTTCTCCGGAATCGTCTTTCGGCAGCATCACCCGTGAAAGCCGACTGAATACCTTCCGCGACGAGCCGCCGCCAATGCCGCCGCGTGGTGACGACGACATGCCCTTCTAGGTACACGAACCCGTTTCATCTCTGGCATCAAAAGGCTAGCTTTAGCACTTCCCTAGGGTGCTCCTATGTCAACCGTACGCCGTCCATTACCGCTAGCCATACTGCTGTTGATGCACTTGGCGGTGGATACTGCTCTTGCGCAGACGGCTGCACAGATAGACAGTGCCGTGCAGGCATCCCGTGACCTTTCTCCGCCTTCGGCGATCAGTTTACTTACGCCCTACCTCGCGCAGGTTGTTGACCCGGCGGCGGGTGCCACAATCCATGACCGGATTTCCGATGCGTTCCTCGAGCAGGGCTTCCTTGACTCCGCTGCCGTTCATGCCTGGCACGTCCTTCGGATGGCGCCCGAAGACAACGTGCTGTCATCGCGGGCGTATGTGCGACTCGGCTTTATTTCCTACCAGCGTGAGGCTTTCGAGCGCGCCGAGGACTTTTATGCCCGTGCGTCTCACTTGCTGACAGTTCTGGATGATCGGCCGGCACTTCTGATGTCACGGACGTATGAAGGGC
The DNA here is from genome assembly GCA_041917735.1 of Cyclobacteriaceae bacterium. Classification (GTDB taxonomy): domain Bacteria; phylum Bacteroidota; class Bacteroidia; order Cytophagales; family Cyclobacteriaceae; genus ELB16-189. The sequence continues at coordinate 1,547 of JAYRXB010000148.1, read as the reverse complement.
GGGTCCTGGATCACCTCGAAAGACCGGCGGAAGCGCTGCCCCTTTATGAGCAGGCTATCCAACTGGCGGTGATGCAAGAGGATAAGCCACTGGAACTCCAGTTGAGTTTTGAGTTAGCCGGTGTTTTGCGAAAACTGTCCCGGTACAGTGATGCGGAGGACATCTTGCAGAAATTGGTGGCGCACAGTGGGTGGGATTCCACCCGTATTGCATTGGTTTGGAATGAATTGGGACGAGTATATGAAGCCAGGGATGACTATCGTGGTGCACTGGCGGCGTACGCACAACTTCTGAATTACTGTCGCAAGACCGATGCATTCCCGGGGTATCACCAGTTGCTGCGTATGTACATCCAGCTGGATCAACTGGATTCAGCCGACCGTTTTGCCGACAGTTCTGAAGTGGCTGCGCAGAACAGTGGACAGATGGTTTACCTCCGCGATTGCTTCCGCGACAGGCACCACCTTGCGCTGCGACAGCGGGATACAGTCAAGGCCTATGCCTATCTGCTCAAGTTCAGCGCCTACGATGATTCCATTCAGCAGGAAATCGCTGACCGCAGCATTCAGCGGATTCGCGATGAACAGATCATCAGTTCCAGTGAAGCGCTCGTCCGGATTGCAGAATTGGAAGCGGTGGTCCGGGGCCGGTCGGAACGGGTGGCGCGCAACGAGGAGCGTTTCGTGTGGATCAGCGTCGGGAGCAGCGTGATTGCTGTCTTGTTCCTTTCCTTGTGGTTCTTCAACCGCCGTCGGTACAAGATGAAACTTCAACGATTGGAGGAGGAAAACAAGGACCTGGCGGCCAAGAATGCCAAGGTCTTCAGCGTGTTGGCACAAGACCTGCAGGGCCCGCTGGCAGTCTTCAGCAACCTGGCCCGCAGTATGCCCAACCAATTGAAGGATGCCAAGCCGGAAGAGGCATCGGTGTTGATGGGGCATCTTCACCGATCCACTCAGGAGGTGCAGCAATCGCTTCATGAGATGCTCGACTGGGCAATCACCCAGTCCGGCACCATGCCGTTCCGGCCGGAGTTCTTCAGCTGCAGGGGTCTTGCCGACCAGGTTGTAAAAGAACTTGAGCCCTGGGCAACCGAGCATGGCGTGGCTCCCATGCTCCTGATGCCCGAACACGTTACAGCATATGCCGACAGGGCAATGATCAGGATGGTGCTGCGAACCTTGGTTTACAATGCGATTCGTTTCAGTCCGGAAGGTGCTGCCGTGAGTATTTTCAGTGGAAAGCGCGAGGACCTGACTACCGTCGGCGTCAAAGATCATGGACCTGGATTGAGCCCGGAGAAGTTGAGCGTGTTGCTGGAATGGTCGGAAGCCGAAGATCAACGCCGGGGCGTGGGTTTGCCCATGTGCCGTGAATTGGTCCGGCGCAACGGCGGCGACCTGTATATCGAGAGTACCCCGGGCCAGGGAAGCACCTTCTATTTCACCTTGCCGGAGAATCCACCCGGTCTGGCGTGATTTTAGACCCGGGGCTTGGCAATGCGAACGGCATTTATTTTATTGGTTGCAATCTAAACCCCCCGTTTT
>JAYRXB010000147.1:0-9508 GCA_041917735.1 Cyclobacteriaceae bacterium | reverse complement strand
ACACTCGAAGAGGCACTGGAATACATCCAGAGCGACGAGTATGTGGAAGTGACGCCCAAGTCCATACGCTTGCGCAAAATCTACCTCAACGAGAACGACCGCAAGCGGGAACGGAACAAAGTGCTGGTCAACGAGTAGCGTATGAACAGGAAAGCGATTGGCCTCATCTTCGTTTTCCTTTCCATGGCAGCCGCTGCCATTGCTCAGTCGAAGAAGCACGCCGCCTGGACCGTTGAGGGGGATACCCTGTATAGCCGGGGTGACTATGCCGGGGCCGCCAAATGGTATACAAAGGTTCTCGACGCCAATCCGCCGACTAACGGCAAGTACAGTGACCGTAGCCACTATGGTATTCTTTATCGGCGCGCCGTTTGCTACTACAGTACACAACAGTTTGAGAAAGCCTTGACTGACCTTGAGGTCTTTGAGCCGCAGTTTCCCAACTCACCACAACCGAAACTTCTGAAGGCGTTCATCTACCGCGAACTCGGTGACGCCGACAAGCAGCTGGAAAATCTGAGTGCGGCCATGGAACTTCAGCCGGCGAACCCTGACTTCTTGAAATGGAGAGGTTTTCTGCTGATGCAGAAAGAGCGGTACGACGAAGCCCGGGCAGATCTCCTGGACGCCCGGGAACTGGCCGATGATGCCGAGGTGGAAGCGTACCTGGGACTATACTATCAACACCGCGGGGAGACCGGCAGTGCCTATGCGTGCTTCAACCGGGCCATCGAGCTCAATCCCACATTCCTGGGGGCCTACCTGTTTGCTGGTTCATCCGCAATCATGGCGGAAGACTATGCCGTAGGGCTCGAGTATCTCAACCTGGCTTTGCGCATCGATGCGCGCAACCCGGATGTTTTGTTTTACAAGGGAGTGGCGCTCGTGGAACTTAAGCAGCTGGACGAGGGGTGTCGCTGCCTCAACCGTGCGTTTTACAATGGCGCCGACAATGCCGGCGACTACCTGGCACAGTATTGTTTTGGTTCTGGAAACTGACCCGGCAGGGGCGGCGCGACGATTTTTTTAAGCGGCCGCCATGCCCTATTTTTGCGCATGGCAGAGCAAATTCTCATCCTGGATTTCGGTTCACAGTATACCCAGTTGATTGCCAGACGGGTACGCGAGTTGAATGTCTACTGCGAAATCCACCCCTTCAACAAGATACCCGCATTAACACCCGCTGTAAAGGGCGTTATCCTTTCCGGAAGCCCCTGTTCCGTACGCGACCAGGGGTCTCCGGATATTGACCTGTCGCTGTTCGGGGATCGACCTGTACTGGGAATATGCTACGGTGCACAGTTGATTGCTCAGAAGACTGGCGGCAATGTTCTGCCTTCCCATGCGCGCGAGTATGGACGCGCCCGGCTCACCGCCGTAGATCACCATAACGAACTGCTGAAGGAAGTATCCCAGGACTCGCAGGTGTGGATGTCACACGCCGATACCATTGCTGCGATTGGGCAGGATTTTGACATTATTGCCAGCACGTCTTCCGTGAAAGTGGCGGCCTTCCGAAAGAAGAGCGCCCCGGTTTACGGAATTCAGTTTCATCCCGAGGTGACGCATACGGTGGAGGGGAAGAACCTGCTCCGGAATTTTGTGGTGCACATTTGTCATTGTGCACAAGACTGGACCCCCGACCTGTTTGTGGAGTCTACGGTTTCGGCGCTGAAGAAGAAATTGGGCAACGACAAGGTGGTCATGGCCCTTTCCGGCGGCGTCGACAGCACCGTGGCTGCCATGCTCATTCATCGCGCCATCGGTAAAAACCTCTACTGCATATTTGTCGACAATGGCTTGCTGCGAAAGAACGAATTCGAGCAAGTGCTGACCTCGTATACGGGCATGGGCCTCAACATCAAGGGTGTGGATGCGCGCGCCAAGTTCTACGGGGCACTTTCCGGTCTCTCCGATCCGGAAGCCAAGCGGAAGGCTATCGGCCGGACGTTCATCGAGGTATTTGACGAGGAATCGCATCGGATCACCGATGTGAAGTGGCTCGGCCAGGGAACGATTTACCCCGACGTCATTGAATCGGTGTCCGTGAAGGGTCCCTCCGTAACAATCAAGTCGCACCACAACGTGGGTGGTCTGCCCGAGAAAATGAAGTTGAGCGTAGTGGAGCCGCTCAACACGTTGTTCAAGGATGAAGTCAGACTGGTGGGCAAGGCGCTGGATATCGATCCGGCCATCCTGGGTCGTCATCCATTTCCGGGCCCCGGGCTGGGGATTCGCATCATCGGGGACATCACCGAGGAAAAGGTACGAATCTTGCAGGAGGTTGATCAGTTGTTTATCCAAGGATTGAAAACACACGGACTGTATAATTCGGTATGGCAGGCAGGGGCGGTTTTGCTCCCGGTCCAGTCGGTAGGGGTTATGGGCGACGAGCGTACCTATGAGAAAGTGGTAGCCTTGCGCGCCGTAGTCAGCCTCGACGGGATGACGGCCGACTGGGCTCACCTGCCATATGAGTTTCTGAGCGAGGTTTCTTCGGAAATCATCAATAAAGTCAGGGGTGTCAACCGTGTCGTATACGACATCAGTTCGAAACCCCCGGCAACCATTGAATGGGAATAGCGATGTACCGGATTAAAGCAAACCAGGTATCGGGATTCTTCCTGGCCATCCTTGCCTGCGGCTTTTCGCTGGCGGCTGATGCCCAGGATTTCAAGAAGCAGTACAAGAATGCCAGGGACTTCTTCCGTGACGGGAAGTACAACCTGGCCATGGAGGCCTTCAAGCCCCTGATGGTGTATGACAAGAACAATCCATACACCGAGTATGCATCGTTCTTTTATGCGCAAGCTGCACTCCGTCAGAATTACAGCGCGGTGGCACGCGACATGCTGTTGCAAATCAAGCGGCTTTACCCCGAGTGGGATCAAATCAACGAGGTAAACTACTGGCTCGCCAAAATCTATTTCGACAAAGGTGAATTCTTCCAGGGTATGAGCGTCCTCCGCGAAGTACGCCAGGAGGATTACATCGAACAGCAGGAAATTGCCCGGGTAAAGCGGCACTACCTGTCACGGATATCCGACCCCGAGGTGCTCCGGATGATGTATGAAGAATACCCCGAGGATGTGGAAGTGGGCAAGCTGTTGGCACGCTCCATAGCGCTACAGCCTTATGGAAAGCAGGATACCGAGTTGCTCAATGCGGTCATCGCAAAATTCAATCTCCCGGCGGAAAACTATGTTGGCCTCAGTGGGCCCGCGCCGGTCTTTAAGGACACGTATACGGTTTCAGTCTTGTTTCCTTTTCTGGCATCTACCCTTGAGCCAACACCCAACAAGAAGCCCAACCAGTTGATTCTCGACCTTTACGAGGGGATGCGGATGGCAGTTGATACACTCTTCCGTCAGGGCACCAAAATAAGGCTGCTGGCGTATGACACAGAGCGCTCCCCGGCCGAACCTGAACGTGGACAGGAGGCGATTCGCAAGTTGCTGGAATTGGAAGAGCTCAAGCATACCGACCTGATTGTGGGCCCCATTTTTCGCGAGGAGCTGCGGCAGGTACAGGATTTTTCTGAATCAAGGTGGATAAACATGATCAACCCGGTGTCCAACAACTCCGAGTTTATGGGTGATAATCCCTACGGTATGCTCTTCCAGCCTTCCCTGGAGTCGTTGGGGTCTCGTTCCGCCGAGTTGCTTGCGTCCCGTACACGCAACAAGAACTGCATGATTCTCTACGGGGATACCCCCAAAGACTCGGTGATGGCGGCTACATTCCACCAGCGTGCCAAAGACCTTGGTCTCAACGTGGTGTGGTCGGAGAAGTTCAAGCGAGAAACCGCGGAGCGTATCCTGGCGATCCTGGCCAAGCCCACGGAGTTCGATGAGTTCAAGAACCCGATTCAGTTTACCATGAAACTCGACAGCATCGGAAGTATTTTTGTAGCGTCTGACAACCCGTTGGTGTACACCAAGGTCATCAGCAGTGTGGAAGCGCGTGGCGACTCGGTGCTGGTTGTGGGGGCGGAGTCGTGGCTGGACAACCCATCCGTCGACCTGGCCAAGTACGAGAAGCTGCACATTATGTTTGCGGCGCCCAACTACACGCCGTACACGGAGCCACCTTTCCTGAATTTTCGAAAGGCCTATATCCGCAGTCACGGTGCATTTCCGCCGGAGTACATGAACTACACCAAAGTTGGATTTGAATTCATGATGATCATCGGAAGGGCGCTGAAGGCACACGGGGTTTATTTCCAGGAGGGGCTCATGAAGGAAGGCCCGGTCCCGGGTTATCTCACGCGAAGATTTCATTTTGCGCCAGGCCGAGACAACATCGGATTTCCATTTGTTTATTTCCGACACGGTGACCTGATCCCCGTGGAGTAGCCTATGGCCGACCTCCTGATTACCCATATCAAGGGACTTGTTCAGGCGCGCGAAGCAACAACCGGCCCGCTGGCTGGCAGTGCTATAGCTGAGCTACCGGTACTCGCGGATGCTTTCCTTGCGATAGAGAACGGACGTATTAAGGCCTATGGGCCAATGCATGCGCTCCCTGCTTCGCTGAAGGCAGCGGAGACGATCATGGCGACAGGCAGGTTTGTGTTTCCCGGATTTGTTGACAGCCATACGCACCTGGTTTTTGCAGCTTACCGCGAAGAAGAATTTCTGATGAAACTGAAGGGTGCAACCTACGCGGAGATTGCCGCCAAGGGGGGAGGTATCCTGAATTCAGCCTCCCGCCTGCGGGCCATGTCGGAGGAAGAGTTGTACCAGCGCTCGTTGCCCCGTGCCCTGGAAATTCTCTCGACCGGAACAACAGCCGTGGAGATCAAGAGCGGCTACGGCCTCACCACCGCCGATGAACTCAAGATGCTCCGGGTAGCCCGGCGTATCGGCAAGGAGACCCCGCTTACGGTCAAGACAACCTTCCTGGGTGCGCACGCGGTTCCCCGCGAACACACTAAGGCATCGTACCTCGACCTGGTCGTCAACGAAATGATTCCGGCAGTTGCCGCGGAGCAGTTGGCCGACTACATCGATGTTTTCTGTGAGGAAGGATTCTTTTCTGTGGAAGATACGCTGCGGGTGGTGGAGGCTGGTAAGAAACGAGGCATGCGACCAAGGATTCATGCCAATCAGCTTCACCGTTCGGGTGGCGTTCAGGCGGGCGTGAAGGCCGGAGCCATCAGTGTGGATCACCTGGAAAATATGGGCGAAGAGGAAATCGAGGCGTTGAAGGGAAGTGATGTGATGCCGACTGCGTTGCCGGGAGCGGCCTTTTTTCTCAATTTACCCATGCCGCCCGCCCGGCAGATGCTGGCGGCCGGACTTCCGCTGGCGATTGCATCCGACTATAACCCGGGTAGTTCCCCCAGCGGCAACATGCCGTTGATGATTTCACTGGCCTGTATCCGCATGCGATTGACACCCGAAGAGGCCATCAATGCCGCTACGTTCAACACCGCCTATGCGCTGGGATTGCTGGATCAACTGGGAAGCATCACCGTAGGAAAGCGTGCGAATGTATTCATCACCAAGCCCATGCCATCCGTGGCCTATGTGCCGTATGCCTACGGATCTTCCCTTGTCGACAAGGTCTTTGTGAATGGAGCGGTAGTAGCGGGCTAGGATCGTACCACCTCCACCGAATACGTCAGGTCGCTTTTCAGGGAAGTACCCACCGTGCAATACTTTTGTAGCGCCAATCCCGACACCTTGTGTAGCTCTGCTTCGTCAACATCCGGTGAAGTAACCCGGTAATGGGAGTGGATCTTCGTGAAGTACCTGGGCGCAGTTTCCTGGCGCGTTCCTTCCGTTATAATCTCAAAGCGTTCGATATGCTTTCTTCGCTTCTTGAGCATAACTACGATGTCCACGGCAGCGCACCCGGCCAGGGCTGATAACAGGAGTTCAACGGGCGACTGCCCGTCCTTGATTTCGCGGGCGCGCATGTCGATGCGGACCCGGTTATTGTTGTCGTTTACCGATTCAAATACCTCATCATCCAGCATCAGGGTGCGTATCGTCATGTGTGAAAGGGTGGTTTTGCCCCAATTTAGCACATGAAGGGTCAACCTGTCCCTATAACTTTCCGTTACCTTTGTTGTTAATAGCGCATGGATAACGTAGTGCGGATCCCGATGTTCCCCCTGTCTATCTTCCCGTTGCCCGGGGAGATGGTGCCGCTGCACATTTTTGAGCCCCGGTACCGCCAACTCCTCAAGGATGCCGAAGAACGCGATATATCCTTTGGGATTTACTTCAACCATACCCAGAACACCTCCAAACTGGGTTCCTTGGTCAAGTTGGAAAGCGTGATCAAACGCTATCCCGGAGGCGAGTCGGATATCATTGTGAAGTGCCAGGACCTGTTTCACATGGACACCCTCTTTCGGACGTTTCGCGAGAAACTCTACCCCGGAGGCGACGTCAGTTTCTGGCAGGTCAACCTGCAGGACCCTGTGACATCGAAACTTCACCAGCATTTCGAAGAGTATATGCACCTGCTGAAGATTTCCAAAGTGCCGGCCCCCATCAGTGTCTTTCATGTGGCCAACGAGTTGAATCTGGATTTTGAAGATCGGCTGAAGTTTGTGGAGCTGGATTCGGAGAAGAGGGAGTCGTTCTTGTTAAACCGGTTGAAGTTTCAGAAGCACGTATTGTCGCAGGCGGAGAAAACAAAGGACGTCTTTCATTTGAACTAGTATCGAGGCGGCAAGGCAGCCTTTGGCAGGGCCCGCGTTGACTTATCTTCGCTTCGATGAAACGGCATGTGCAACGGTAGCGGGGTCGCCAACCGATCAGGAGAACCCGGAATACGACAACAAGATTGCTCCGTTGCGCAACCTTTTTCCACCGCCAGGATTAAACCCGTTTGGGTGCAACGTGTTGATGCCCGCGCCCCGGCTGGCTATGATCACATTGATCTTGATTGATGAGAAATTTCCTCTAGGTCTCGTTGATGACTTCCGATTTAAGCGCGGCGACTTTCTTTCTGGCAAGTCATCTTTACGTTTCTCTGGGACTTAGCAGAGCAGCCCTGAGATTTACCGGCAGCTCACTTCAACGGTGGCTTTGTTCCCGTTGTTTGATTGAGTCCTGCTTAGCGGGTATCCTTTCGCGTCGTAGGTGTATGTGTACGAAGTGGTGTATTTTGTTCCGGAAATGGTTGTTTCCACCTGTACAATATTGTTCGGCGTGTCGGCAAAATAGTCGTCCATCCAAAGCGGAGAACGGTACAATGGATTCGGAGCGTCGTCGTACATGTACTTGGAGGTGATTTGCGAGCCTCCTTGGTTGGTTTGGATTGATTGTGAGTAGTTGGAGTTGATATCGGGGTATATGTACGCTACGGTGTAGTCATTCGGATAGCGATAAAAATGCTTCTTTGCTACCTGTCCAAGATTGTTATATTCAATATCTGTGGTATCACCTGTAGTGGAGGCTACCCGAGATAGTCGGCCGCTGATGTCATAAGTGTATACCACGACGACTGTGCCAAACCCACCTACGGATACAATAGAGTCCAACTGACCTCCTCCGGAATAACGAAAATTACTAGTGTAGTTACCCGAAGGGTATGTGGTTGAAGTATAGGTCATGCTCATCAACATCCCTCCTTTGTAGGTATACACCCTTTCATACGCAAGGCCGATGGAGGTGAAGGTATCCTTTGTCAAATTACAAATGGGGGGTGCGGGCGAAGGACTAGTGCAGCCAGCACACCACCAGAGCGCTGAAAGCAAATAAGGGATTACTCTTTTCACAGACACCTAAAGGCTTACATGTTTCTTCGGTACTGTCCGCCTACTTCAAACAGGGCAGAAGTAATTTGTCCCAACGAGCAAACCTTGCAGGCCTCCATCAGCGCCTCGAAGATGTTGCGGTTATTGATGGCCGCTTCCTGAACGCGCTGCAGTTGCCGGGAGGCCTCACCTTGGTGAAACCCATGCAGGTTCTTGAGCATTTTGATTTGGTATTCTTTTTCCTCGGTGGTTGCACGTATGACCTCCTGCGGAGTAATGGTAGGAGAGCCCTTCGAGCTGAGGAATGTGTTCACCCCGATGATGGGGTATTCGCCGGTGTGCTTCAAGGTCTCGTAATAGAGACTCTCCTCCTGAATTTTGCCACGCTGGTACATGGTCTCCATGGCGCCCAACACACCGCCTCGCTCGGTGATCCTGTCAAATTCCATCAACACGGCTTCTTCCACCAATTCTGTGAGCTCCTCGATAATGAATGAACCTTGTAACGGGTTTTCGTTCTTGGCAAGACCCAACTCCTTGTTGATGATCAACTGAATGGCCATGGCGCGCCGTACCGACTCTTCCGTAGGCGTGGTGATGGCCTCGTCATAGGCATTCGTGTGTAGCGAATTGCAGTTGTCATAGATGGCATACAACGCCTGGAGGGTCGTGCGGATGTCATTGAAGTCAATCTCCTGGGCATGCAGTGACCGGCCGGATGTCTGGATGTGGTACTTCAGCATCTGGCTGCGGGCATCGGCGCCGTATTTGTTTTTCAGCGCCTTGGCCCAGATGCGGCGCGCGACTCGGCCAATCACGGAATACTCCGGATCGATGCCGTTGCTGAAGAAAAAGGAAAGGTTGGGCGCGAATGCATTGATGTCCATGCCCCGGCTCAGGTAGTACTCCACGTACGTAAAGCCGTTGGCCAGCGTGAAGGCCAGCTGCGAAATCGGGTTGGCCCCTGCTTCGGCGATGTGATACCCGGAAATCGAAACGGAGTAGAAGTTACGTACTTTCTGATCAATGAAGTACTGTTGCACGTCGCCCATCAGGCGAAGGGCAAACTCGGTGGAGAATATGCAGGTGTTCTGGGCCTGGTCTTCTTTGAGGATGTCGGCCTGCACGGTGCCACGGACCTGCGTCAGCGTTTCAGCCTTGATCTTCTCGTACACCTCCTTCGGAAGCACCTGGTCACCGGTGACGCCCAGCAGCATGAGGCCGAGCCCGTCGTTGCCTTTGGGGAGGTCGCCCTGGTAGGCGGGTGGCGTGCCGTTTCTGGACTTGAATATATCCGTGATTTTCTTTTTCACCTCTGCTTCCAGACCATTCTTGCGGATGTATAGCTCACATTGCTGGTCAATGGCTGTGTTCATGAAGTAGCCCAACAGCATGGGTGCCGGACCATTGATCGTCATTGACACCGAGGTGCGGGGATCGGCGAGGTTGAAGCCGCTATAGAGTTTTTTCGCGTCGTCGAGGCAGCAAATGCTCACGCCGGAGTTGCCGATCTTACCGTAGATGTCCGGGCGGTAGTCAGGATCGTTGCCGTAGAGCGTCACGCTATCAAAGGCCGTCGACAGCCGCTTGGCAGGCATTGCCATGCTTACGTAGTGGAAGCGGCGGTTGGTGCGCTCGGGCCCACCCTCCCCGGCAAACATGCGCGTAGGGTCTTCGCCTTCACGCTTGAAAGGATAGATACCGGCGGTGTAGGGAAACTCACCCGGGACGTTTTCCTGCAGCAGCCAGCGGAGCAGGTCGCCCCACGCGGTGTACTTCGGGAGAGCTATT